>NZ_VPED01000001.1:0-236434 GCF_013417335.1 Acinetobacter sp. YH16031 | reverse complement strand
GTTTCATGCTGGCTTTTGAGTCGTGAACTTTGGCCCATTCACATAAGGAAAGCGACAGGTCAATATGACTGGCATCCAAGGAATACAAGGGATTCTTAAAGCGAAATTTATGAGCTACTTTTGAGTGTTCATAGTATTTAAGCAACTTGTAAAATAGCTGTTGATACAAGGCAGCAGGCTGCTGCTCATTGATTCGTGCCAGCGTGCTTCGGGGAATAGACTTTGCTCCGAGATGACTTAACTTTTCCTGTTGGCACTCCAAATTGGATTGAATATCTCTCAGACTTTGCCTACAAGAGAATTGAGACATCAATATGGCAATAAACTGATCCCACCGGGAAGCCGCTCTAAATTTCTGTCCAACATGGTGTACTTTAGCAAGTTGTTCAAAATCCTGTCGCACAACAGGTTTAATTAGCTCATGAAATACGGTATTCTGATGTGACAAAACCTGAATCCTGGTCGTTAAAGTGTTTGTTTGCACTCATATTTTAACTGTTAGGACTCAGGTTTTTTTATTTAAAGCAAACTATGGGACAGCAATGTCCGAAAGGGCGCTTTTTTATTTATTTGAATAAAATTAATAAGATATTAAAACGATGGAGTAAGATATTTTAATTATTACTATTTATTTTAATAAAATAATCACACATATTTCCTTAAACATAAAAACGATAAATAAAAAGTTATTTTTAAATTATAAAAAAATAATGGCTGTTTATATAAGATAAAACATGGATTTATATTGATTATCTGGTTAATTTTTTATTTTAGTTAATTGTTTATAAATATAAGTCTTTTTCAAATTTCAGCATACTTATTCTATCTATAGAGATTAATAGAAAAATTTTAATACTGTAGTCGGATTTTTAAAAAAACTAGAGTTGAGCATGATAGCGGCATAGCTTAATTTGATTACTAGGAATAAGCCATGCGTCGTCAAAACTTATGGATAGCAATGCTTGCTGCAACAGCAAGTTTAGGAACAACTGCAGCGAATGCAGATTTTATTGACGATAGTAATGTCCAGCTTAAATTTAAAAACTTTTATCTAGATCGTCAGTATCAAGATGATTTTTCTTCACGTAATTGGGGTTCTTGGTCACAAGGTGTGACTTTGGATGCGAAGTCAGGCTATCACGATATTGGTGGCGGGGTGCAAGTTGGTGCAGATGTTCTGGTTCAACATGCAGTTAAACTCAAAGGCCGTGATCAAAATCCGGATTGGGTGTTGCCTCACGATGGTAAAGAATCTAAAGATCATTTTGGTAAAGTTGGCGCAACCTTAAAAGCTAAAGTTTCTGAGACTGAGCTGAAAGTGGGTGAGTTATTGCCTGTATCTCCAGTGCTAGTATTTGATCCATCTCGTCAGCTCATCACTACTTATAGCGGTGCATGGTTAGAATCTAAAGAGATTAAAGATACCAAACTGACTTTGGCTTATATTGATAAAATTAATAATCGTTACGACAATCAGTTCCGTGATTTAGCTTTATTTTCTCCAGGTAGAACTTTACCTGATGGTACACAAGGTCATTATGACTTAGGTCCTGAATCTGATGGTATGTGGATTGCCGGTGTAGATCACCAGTTCACGCCTGAAATTGGTGGTAGCTACTGGTATGCAGATGTTCAAGACATCTACCAACAGCATTACTTGGGTGTGAATTACAAAACTGCGCTAGGCGAAAAAACCAAATTAGATAGCCATGTGCGTTATTTTGATAACTCAGATTCAGGTGACAAACTGTATGGTGATATTGATAATCAGGCATTGTCAGTAGGGGCAAAAGTTAATCATGGTGCGCATACCGTAGGTCTGGGTTATCAGCAAATGTTTGGTGATACTGCATTTCCAACACTTGGCGGCTGGGTGCCACAGCCTTATCTGGTGAACTGGGGCGTTGCAACCTTTACTGCACCAGAAGAAAAGTCATGGAATGTTTCTTATGGCTATGACTTCTCTGAAATAGGTGCCAAAGGCTTAAACGCAACTGCAGTTTATTTCAAAGGTTATAATGCTCAATCAGGTGATCAAAACTTTAATACTGATGAGCTAAATCTGATTGCGAATTACACTGTTCCAGAGGGTAAGTTAAAAGGTTTAGGCATCCAAGCGATGTATATTGATGTAAATTTTGCAAATCCTACTAAACCTGATCTTCAAGAATACCGCGTAGCGACGACTTATACCCATAAATTCTAAGTTAAGCGCATTTTAAGGGCAGTCAGTATTCTGACTGCTTTTTTTTTGAGTTAAGAACTTAATCAAAGCCTTAAATTAAACAGGGTTTTAAATTTAAAATAATTAATTAAAACAAATACTTAAATAATATATTTTTTGTAGTATGCAATCGTAATTTTATATCAGTTGAAGCCAGTGGAGCGGTTAATATAAGACGGTAAAAAGATCATTTTTAATGAGTCAACTTGACGTCGAATTCTCGTCATCGAGGAACACGCAAGCAAGAAACTGTAAGAGGAATCATGATGAGCACTGTTCAAATCCCTGATTATAAAACAGATCCTTTCTTCGGCTTAGAAGACAAATGGATTGAAACTGCAGAAGGTGAGTTGACTCACTACCATGAAATTGGTGAAGGTACGCCTATTCTGTTCCTGCACGGTTCAGGTACGGGTGTATCTGCTGCTGCAAACTGGTGGTTAAACCTGCCTTCAATTGGTGAACAAGCACGTTGTATCGCAATCGATACCATTGGTTATGGTCAAACTGTGGTTGCACCAGGTACTGCTTATGGTATCCGTGCATGGGTGGATCATGCTGTACGTACTCTAGATGCATTAGGTATCGAAAAAACCTGGTTAGTGGGTAACTCTCTGGGTGGCTGGTTGGCATTCCAGATGGCACTTGATTATCCTGAACGTGTTCTAGGTATCGTGTCTATGGGTACTGGCGGTGCAAAACAGACTGCTGCGCTGAAAGCACACGCAAACCCAGTATTATCTGAAGAAGGTATCAAGAAAACCCTGTCTATGTTCGTGGTGAACAAAGATCTGATCACCGACGAACTGGTTAAAGTACGTTTTGCTTCTGCTGCAAATGACTATGCATCAAATCGTTTGATGGATGTAGTGGGCGCACGTGACCGTGACCGTTTCGAATTCCCGTTAGACTTCGAAAAAATGAAAGACATCACTGTACCTGTATTATTGATTCATGGTACTCAAGACGTGGTCATTCCGGTTTCTCGTACTTGGGACATCCTGAACATCGTGCCAAATGCTGATGCACACATCTTCAGTCAATGTGGTCACTGGTCTCAAGTTGAAAAATCAGATGAGTTCAACACTGTGATCAAAAATTACCTGGCTGTACACGGCGTAAAATAAGTCGTACTCAGTTTAAAAAAGGATGGCTTCGGTCATCCTTTTTTCTTTCTAAAATATTTGATTTACTGCTGCCAAATGAGTGTCATTTCATTCAGTGAATTTTTTGAATGTTTTTAATGCCTTTTAGCTATTAATCAGAATTTCAAAAATTAAAATGGGCCTTAGACTTCGTATTAGACTTAAGTTGTAAAAGAAGCCTAATTTGAGCAAAAATTAAACCTAATAAGCCATGGTCGGAGATGTTGGAAGCCAAGCTAGATGTGGTCTGTCATAGGAAAAATGAATATAAAATGAAATTTTGATCAGAAAAAATAAAAACAAAAAAGCACACGTATTCTCAGAGGAAATTACGTGTGCTGCTATAAAAATAGAAAATTAATGTGGTTCGTCGCGGTTAATGTCTAGGTAGAATACGCGAGTCAGGAGTTCCAGGAACTTCTTCACTGCGACTGAATTACTATCTTTGCGATAGCTAACATACAGATCTAAAAAGGGAAGTTCTACATCCAGCGGGCGGATTACAGTATTGTTCATGGTCAATGGTGCGATATAGCCTGGCAGGATGGCACAGCCCAAGCCCATTCCAATCGAGTTGATATTGAACAGGATATTATCCGCCTTTTGCACAATATTAAGCTCAATGCCATTGGTCTTGGCAAATTCCATAATCGTATTGTGCAGGGTGAGTGACTGTTCTGCAGATGGAATAATAAAATCTATACCATTCAGTAATTTAACTGGAATACGGTCGTATTTCGCTAAAGGATGATCCTTCGGCAAAATGAAGATCAATGGCTCACGAATCACAAACTGGCTTTCAATTTCATCACTATGGAAATTGTGACGGGTAAAGGTCAGATCCAGTTCGCCTTTCTTCAATAATCGCATTTGCTCATTATTGTTCAGACTGAGCAATTCAATTTTTAAATCAGGGTTTTGCACGCGCAGATTCGGCAGGATATACGGGAAGATTTTCATTTCCGCGACAGGGACGAAACCGATGCGTAGCATCTGCTGCTTGGCTTGTGAGACCTGACGGGCCATGGCAATCGCCTTATCAGCTTGTGCCAGCGTCAGACGGGCCTGTTCTAGGAATACAGCACCTTCTTCGGTCAGTTCGACTTTACGCTTGGTACGGTGTAGCAGTTTGACACCGACATCTTCTTCCAAATCTTTGATTTGCTGACTAAGTGATGGCTGAGCCGTGTAAAGTTTGAGTGCTGCCTTACTGAAGTTGAGTTCTTCAGCCACAGTAATGAAGTAGCGGAGGTGTCGTAATTCCATATCATCAGCCCGTCGAGTAATCCAAAAAATGTCTTACTATAATTTCAGAAGAGTATAATCTATAAACAACTATGTCGTGAAGATTATTTTGTCATTTAGAAAGTAAATGCCTTGGAGGGATTGATTAGTGTTTTAATATAAAAATACACGCCTAGAATAATTGCTTAAAACTATTAATTGAAACAAAAAAAATATTTCCCCAAAACCGCCCTAAAATCCATCATCGTTGAAAAGTTGAGTCTATTACTTTGTGCCATAACTGGTCACAGGAGAGCTTTTCATGAGTGGAAAAATTGATGTGCGCGAAATCGACGCTTTAGTCGATGCACAAAATGGACGTATCACGCCATCTATCTATACAGATCCTGACATTTACGAATTAGAACTTGAACGTGTCTTCGGTCGTACATGGTTATTCCTTTGCCATGAAAGCCAAATTCCTAAGGCTGGCGATTTCTTCAATACCTACATGGGTGAAGATCCAATCATCGTGGCACGCCAAAAAGATGGCTCAATCAAAGCATTCTTAAACCAATGCCGTCACCGTTCTATGCGCGTAAGCTTCGCAGACTGTGGTAACACACGTGCGTTCACTTGCCCATACCACGGCTGGTCATACGGTATTGACGGTTCTCTGAAAGACATCCCGCTTGAAGATCGTGCTTACCCACATGGTGCATGTAAAGAGCAATGGGGTCTGGTAGAAGTTAACCGTGTTAAATCATACAAAGGCCTGATCTTCGGTTGCTGGGATGAAACGACTCCTGATCTAGAAGAATACATGGGCGATATCGCTTGGTACCTGGACGGTGTAGTAGATCGTCGTGAAGGCGGTACTGTGATCGTGGGCGGTGTACATAAATGGGAAATCGAGTGTAACTGGAAATTTGCAGCTGAACAGTTCGCATCTGACCAATACCACGCACTGTTCTCTCACGCATCTGCAATTCAGGTGCTGGGTGCAAAACCAGACGACGAATCTTCTAAGAAATTAGGTGCTGCACAAACTGCTCGTCCAGTTTGGGAAACTGCCAAAGATGCGATCCAATACGGTTCACGTGGTCACGGTTCAGGCTTCTTCTTCACAGAGAAACCAGATGCAAACGTATGGGTTGACGGTGAAGTGGCGAACTACTTCCGTGAAACTTACGAAGAAGTGAAAGAACGCTTAGGTGAAACTCGTGCACTGCGTCTTGCAGGTCACAACACCATGTTCCCAACACTGTCTTGGTTGAACGGTACTGCGACTCTTCGTGTATGGCACCCACGCGGTCCAAACAAAACTGAAGTTTGGGCATTCTGTATCTGTGATGCGGACGCGCCAGAAGATGTACAAGCAGCATTTGAACGTTCTGCAACTCGTGCCTTCGGTCCTGCTGGTTTCCTGGAGCAAGATGACTCTGAAAACTGGATCGAAATCCAAAAAGTTTTACGTGGTTACAAAGCACGTCAAAACAAACTCATTATGGAAATGGGTAAAGGCAACGAGAAAGTACGTGAAGATGGTATCCCAGGTATCACTAACTATATTTTCTCTGAAACTGCAGCACGTGGTATGTACCGCCGTTGGGCAGATTTATTGATTCATGAAAAATGGGAAGACGTTGAAGCTGCGGCTGACGAATACGAGAAGGAGCTTATGAAATGAGTCAAATCAGTTTAGAACTTCATCACCAAATTAGTCAGTTCCTGTATCAAGAAGCCAAGCTTCTTGATGACTGGAAATTCCGCGAATGGTTAGACACGCTGGCTGAAGATATTTCTTACACGCTACGTACTACACCAAACGCTCAAACGCGTGACCGTCGTCGTTCAGTTGAACCACCTACAACTTGGGTATTCAACGATACGAAAGATCTTCTGGAACGTCGTGTTGCTCGTCTGGAAACAGGTATGGCTTGGGCTGAAGAGCCTCCATCACGTACCACTCACATGGTGAGCAACGTGATTGTAGAGCCAACTGAAGTTGAAGGCGAATACGATGTGTACGTGACATACCTACTGTACCGTACCCAGAAAGAGAAAGACGTTACGATTTACTGTGGTAAACGTCATGACAAGATCCGCAAAGTTGAAGGCGGCCTGGGCTTCCAGATCTTCAACCGTAAGATCACGCTTGACCAAGTTACCTATAACTCACATAACCTGAGTGTGTTCTTCTAATGAATAAGATTTTTGTTTGCCAAGTTGACGAATTAGACGAAGGCGAAGCGTTAAAAGTGGATTGCGGCGTAAACGGTATCGAAGCGCTTGCAGTATTCAACAACGGTGGCGAATTCTTCGCAATGAACGACCGCTGTTCACACGGTAATGCTTCTATGTCTGAAGGCTACCTTGAAGACGACGGTACAGTGGAATGTCCACTTCATGCAGCTCGCTTCTGTTTGAAAACAGGTCAGGCACTTTGCTTACCAGCAACTGACCCAATTCAAACATTCCCAGTTGTACTTGAAGATGGTGCATTATACGTAGAGATGGCAGGAGAGTAATCATGGGTTGGCTACAAGGCGAAGTTGCACTGATCACTGGTGGTGGTTCAGGTCTCGGTTGGGCACTGGTAGAACGTTTCCTGGAAGAGGGCGCACAAGTGGCCGTTCTTCAACGTTCACAGTCTAAAGTCGATGCACTGAATGCACATTTTGGTGACCGCGTGCTGGCAATCGCAGGTGATGTGGCCAGCTATGAAGACAATGTCCGTGCTGTTAAAGCGACTGTAGAGCGTTACGGTAAACTCGACTGTTTCGTGGGTAATGCCGGTATCTGGGATCACTATGCCGATATCGTCAATACTTCAGGTGAGCAGCTGGAAAAAGCCTTTGATGAGATTATGGGGATTAATACCAAATCTCTGATCTTAGGTGCGAAAGCTGCACTGGATGAGCTCGTTAAATCTGAAGGTTCGATCATTTTCACGCTGTCAAATTCTGCATTGTATTCTGCAGGTGGCGGTCCAGTTTACACAGCATCGAAACATGCGGGTGTGGGCATTATGAAAGAACTGGCTTACGAACTTGCACCTAAAGTCCGCGTAAACGCCGTTGCGCCATCAGGTATGAATGTGAACATCAAAGGTGCTGCATCCTTAGGTCAGGAAAATCTTGGCCTGCTCGATGCACGTGATCCTGAGAAAATCGCCCGTGGCATGCCACTGAATTTCTTACCTGAGCCGGAAGATATGACAGGTTCATATGTGCTCTTGGCATCTCGTCAAAATAACCGTCCTTTGACTGGTGTTCTGATCAATGCAGAATGCGGTCTGGGTATTCGCGGCTTACGTCAGCCACGTGCCGGTTTCTTTGACGAATAAAAATCTAGTCTGAAATGGACTTTTCGGCAGCCTGTTCTTGGCTGCCTTCCTTTTAAGGAGTCTCTCATGGCCGTTAAACTTATTTGTGCATCGCACAGTCCTTTAATGGAATTTGCTTCACCGCAGGAAAAACGCAAAGAACAGGCCGTTCGCGAAGCGTTTGAAAAACTGTCTGCTGAAGTAAAAGCTTACGACCCAACCCTGATCATTACCTTTGGTCCTGACCATTTCAATGGTTTCTTCTATGACCTGATGCCAAGCTTCTGCGTGGGCATTCGCGCGACGGCTGCAGGGGACTGGGACTATGGTAAAGACAATGCACACATTGATGTACCTGAAGACAAAGCACTGGGCTTGGTCCGTCGTGTACTCGATGAAGGTGTGGACGTTGCGTATTCTTACCGTATGCAAGCCGACCATGGCGTGACTCAGCCATTGCACTTCCTGTGCGACGGCAAACTTGATCGTTATCCAACGATTCCAATTTTCATTAATGGCGCTGCAGCACCAATGCCAACCACGAAGCGTACCATCGCTTTAGGCCGTGCTGTAGGTCAGTTCATCAAATCTCTGAACCTTGAAAATGAGCGTGTACTAGTTCTGGGTACAGGTGGCCTGTCACATGATCCACCAACGCCGCAAATGGGTTCTGTACCACCAGAAGTGGAAGAGTTCCTGATTGCAGGTCGTAACCCGACACCTGAAGCACGTAACGCGCGTCAGTCCAAAATCATTGCAGTGGGCCAGAAACTGGCAGCAGGCGACACTTCTGTTGCAGTTCCTCTGAATGCTGAATGGGATATCGCATTGCTTGAAAAATTCAAGAATGCCGACTTCGCTGCACTGGAAGCCATGACTGAAGCTGAAATCCGCCGTGATGGTGGCCGTGGTGGTCAGGAAGTTCGTTCGTGGATGGCTGCATTTGCTGCTTTAAGCGAAATGGGCGAGTACGAAATGACAACGCACTGTTATGAAGAAATCAGTGAATGGATTGCGGGCTTCGGCATCGTATCTGCAGAGTTAAAAGGTTAAAGACATGAGCAACATCGAAACCATCGTAATTGTAGGTGCTGGCCAGGCAGGTGCAAGCGCGATTTTAGAACTTCGTGGCAATAAATACGAAGGTAAAATCATTCTGATCGGTGATGAAACGCATCTTCCTTATGAGCGTCCACCACTGTCTAAAGACGTGATTCTAAAACCTGAAGAAACCAAGATTGAGATTCTGTCAGAAGAAAAACTGGCGGAACTTGGTGTAGAAACCATTCGTGGCAATGGCGTGAAAAAAATCAACGCTGAAGCGAAAACGGTTGAACTTCAAAATGGTGACGTTGTTGCTTATGACAAACTGTTGCTTGCTACAGGCGGCGCAGCTCGTCGTCTGCCGAACTTCGATGCGCTGGGTAAACACGTTTATACGCTGCGTAACCTTGAAGATTCGCAAGCACTGGTTCCTGTATTGCAATCAGGCCGTCGTATTGTCTTGATTGGTGGTGGCGTGATCGGTCTGGAACTGGCTTCTTCTGCACGTTTCAAAGAGTGTCAGGTAACTGTAATCGAAATGGGTCCTATGGTGATGGGACGCTGTTCACCACGCATCCTAAGCGAATTTCTGCTTGAACAGCAGCGTTTGGCAGGGATCGATGTTCGTCTGGAAACCAAGATTGCAGACTGCCGACTTGAACAAAATCAAGACGGTGAAGAAGTTGTGATTACCCTTGAGGGTGGTGAAGAGCTTCGTGCTGATGCTGTGGTTTACGGTATTGGTATCGTGCCAAATGCACAATTGGCTGTAGAAGCTGGCCTAGATGTTGATTTTGCAATTAAAGTGAATGAAAACTGCCAGACTTCAAATGCAGACATTTATGCAGCGGGTGATGTGGCAACTCAACTTCGTAACTGTGGTAACCACCGTCGTGTCGAAACCTGGGAAAATGCCAACCTGCAAGCAGGGATCTTTGCACGTCATGTGATGGGCGTTGAGCATCCGACACCAAATCCAGCATGGTTCTGGACAGATCAGTTGGACATCAACTACCAGTTCGTGGGTGACATGTCGGCTGCTGAATGGCAAGTTCGCGGTGAAATCAATCCAGAGCTTCGCGCTGAATCATCATTCGTGATGTTTGGTGTGACTGATGGCGTTATTGTTGGCGGTATTACGGTAAATGCGGCAAAAGAAATGCGTCACCTGAAAAAACTGATCAGCAAGAATGCAGCGTTTGAAGCAGATAAATATTTAGATCTTAGCCAGGATCTTCGTAAACTTGTGAAATAACTTTGCTTTATTTATAAGTTTACAAAAGGGCAGACCTTAGGCAACTTGGGTCTGCTTTTTTATGAGTATTGAAAAATATTGAATGATGTGGGGACTTGATTGTGATGAGCAGTTATCATGACCTCCAATTTTGTTTCTACTTATATAAGTTACAGAGTAGGTGCTTTTACTTTTAAAAGATGAGACATATATGGCAAGGTAACAAAAATTTTTTGAGCATTTGAGGCTACTTCCCTGTATTCCAAAAGCTCGAGCGGCATCTATGCCGCCATCAGTATTGTTGATTGTGGATTTAAGCGAGAAGTTAGTTCAATTCTTTCTGATTAAAATTTAATTGAGTCCTTTATGAATTCAAATTCATCTCCCATGCTGGTGACGGCAAGTATTTATGCCTTGCTGGTCCTGATCTGGGCAGCAACGCCACTGGCGATTGTCTGGAGCGTGCAGGAAGTGCACCCGATGTGGGTGCTGATCATCCGTTATTTCGGCGCTTCTGTGCTGGCGCTGGCGATCTTGTCTGCCATGCGTAATCCTTTGCCATTCGATCGAACCTCCATGATGAGCTATGTAGCAGGTAGCCTGAACTTGATCGGCGCGCAGTTATTTATCTACCTGGCTGCGAATTATTTGACCTCTGGCTTAATGGCTTTAATTTTCGGTTTTTCACCACTGGTTGCAGGTCTGATCGGGCATGTCATCCTGAAAACCAACCGTCTGATCTGGCTGCAATGGCTCGGTATGGCAGTTGCCGTCGGTGGTTTAAGTTTTGTCTTTGCGGAGTCAGCAGATAGTAAGGTGAATCCGTGGGGTGTGGTACTGATGCTGATTAGTATGGTGTCCTATATTAGCTCAATCTTTTGGGTCAAACAGATCAATGCTCCTTTAAAACCGATGTCTCAAGCCACCGGTTCTTTGATTGTTTCCTCACTGGGGTCGTTACTAATCATTCCATTTATCTGGCAATCTTTCCCCACACAAATGCCAAGTATGCAGGCACTGTTCGGCTTTGGTTTTACCATGATCTTGTCTTCGATTGTGGCGATGCTGTGTTACTTCTGGCTGATTCGTCGTCTGGCAGCTTCCACAGTGTCCTTAAGTAATGTAATGACGCCAATCATTGCCCTGATTCTCGGTGCAACCCTGAATAATGAAGTGATCAGCAGTCATGCCTTTGCCGGTATTGCGGTAGTGATGTTCGGGATCGTGATGTACTTCTGGAAAGAATGGCGCGAGCAGTATTTTTCTAAATCTTAAGATTTATTATTTAGAGTAAATTTACACATAAAAGGAAGCTTTGGCTTCCTTTTTTTATTTTTGCAGTTTTAGATGCAGTATCGGGTAGGGATTACCTTCGCTATCGGTTTCTGAGCGGCTGATGATCTCGAAACCATGTTTTAAATAGAAAGCAGTCGCATCGGGGTTCTGCTCATTCACATCAACTTCAGTCACACCCAGAGTAAGGGCATGTTGCAATAACTGGCTACCAATGCCTTGCCGGAAGGCCGAAGGGGAAATAAACAGCATTTCCAGTTTGCTGCCAGCAATGCCCATAAAGCCTAGAATCTGCTGCTGATGTTCCACATGGAACAGTTGCACCTGATCAAAATAACTATGCTGAATAATCTGCTGGCGAATCTTCAGGACCTGCTCGTCATTCAGGAAATGATGAGAAGCCCGAACGGACTGTTCCCACAGTTTTAGGAGCTGAGGATGCCGATTGGCAGAAGTAGGGACAATCACAGCCATGAAGATTCCGATTAAAAATGAGAACAACAAAACAATAAACAATTTATGTCAGCAGTTTATTAAGATGCAAAGAGATAAAATGAAAAATCAAATAGATCCATCTGTTTGAGGAAAAACTAGGACAACTTTGAATGTCATCTGAATCTAATAAAATTGTGGTCTATGCAGCATTATTTGGCAACCTGGCTATCGCGCTGGTTAAATTTGTCGCAGCCTATATTACCAATAGTTCTGCGATGCTCAGTGAAGCGATTCACTCGGTGGTCGATACCCTGAATGAAATTCTGCTGCTGTACGGCATGAAAAAAGCAGAGCAGCGTCCAGATGCCCACCATCCTTTTGGCTATGGCCGTGAACTGTATTTCTGGGCCTTTATTGTGGCCTTGATGGTCTTTGCACTGGGTGCGATTGTATCCATCTATCAAGGTATCCTGCACATCATTCATCCTGAAGAAATGCAGGATCCGATGATCAACTATATCGTGCTGGGTATTGCGATTCTGTGTGAAGGATTCTCCTGGACCGTAGCTTTAAGAACCTTCCGTAAAATGAAAGGCAAGATGGGCTATTTTGAAGCTTTTAGGCGCAGTAAAGATCCGACCACCTTTACTGTGTTATTTGAAGATACTGCTGCGCTAGTGGGTCTTTTTATTGCCCTGACCGGGATTTTCTTGGCTCATCAACTGAATATTCCTGAGCTGGATGGTGCCGCCTCTATTCTGATTGGTGTTGTATTGGCGGTATCAGCCTGGTTACTGGCACGTGAAACTAAAGGCCTATTGCTGGGTGAAACAGCAGATCCTAGACTGCGTGAAAATGTACTTAACATTGCCCAGCAGGATGCTGCGGTCTATAGCGCCAATGGTGTACTCACCGAGCAGATGGGCGCGCATCAGGTGATTGCCTCCTTAAGTCTGGAATTTAAAGATGATCTTACTTCTGATGAAATCGAAGCTTGCGTCAACCGGATTGAAGCGCAGATTAAACAGCTACACCCTGAAATTATTACTCTGTTTGTGAAACCTCAAACCAAAGCGGTATGGCTGGAACGGACTCAAGGTCGTATTTAAGGAAGTGAAGATTTCAGTAGATAACTTTCGTCGGATAGTCAGAAGGGCATCAAGCGTGATTACATGAATACGGGATAAAAATTTAGGTCATGAAATCATGTACAGTCAGGTACGGAGTGAGAATTATCGGATGAATATCGATCATTCTCCTGTCTTTTTAGAAAGAAGAATGGACACAAACTTGATCTCGAGTATTCATTTTTTTAGAAGCTTTTCATCGGTTTTAGTCTTTCCATGGGCTCGATGTTTTGCTAAAAATAACAAAAACATAAATGAATCTTAGGCACGTATTTCATACTATGCTGAAATACCGAAGTATATAAGTTTGTATGCGATTTAAAGAGATGCTCCGTTTGAAAATTCCAGGTGGATGCTGTCTTGCATATAACAAATAATAAATAGTGGATATTTATGCAAGATCTTTTCAAGACTAAAAAATTTCAGCTTGAGACTGAGTCCAGTTGGAAACATCTCTGGTCCAAGCCGGTATTTGATTATCTACATTCCGATCATTTTGATGGTGAGCGGTTTAAGAATCTGGAGCATCATTCGCTCGAGCAGAGTCGCTTTGACTTGTATAAATGGTTATTCACCAGAAAATCCAGAACTTGGGAAGTAAATCTGGAACAGGAACGTGCCGAGTTTTTTTCACGTCCGCGTGCTTTACCACAAAATCGGCCGGAAGCCACTTTAGATGACTGGCAAATCTGGTTTATTGGGCATGCTACCGCTCTGATCCAGATCGGGCCGTATAATTTTCTGACTGATCCGGTCTGGTGTGAATATGCCAGTCCTTCTGCATCCCGAGGGCCACAGCGCGTCATTCCTGCTGGCATTGCCCTGGATGAACTGCCGCATATTGATGCCGTATTGCTCAGCCATAACCATTATGATCATATGGATCTGGCGACCTTGGCCTGGCTGCATCAGACCTATCAAATGCCGATCTATACCGGCCTTGGCAATGGCTGGTACCTGCCTAAAGACTATAATGTCATTGAAATGGACTGGTGGGAAAACGCATTTTTTGAAGATATCCAGATTGTCTATTCGCCAGCACAGCACGCTTCAGGACGTGGAATGCGTGATCAGAACTGTGCATTATGGGGCGGTTTTTCCTTATTGAATGGCAAGGATCATTGCTATTTTGCCGGGGATAGCGGCTATGCGCCGCATTTCAAGGAAATTCGAAAACGCCTTGGGCCACCACGAATTGCGCTGTTGCCGATCGGTGCCTATGAACCACGTGAACTGATGCGCAATATTCATATGAATCCGGAAGATGCTTTTCATGCCCATCAGGACTTAATGGCACGTTGCTCAATGGCGATCCATTATCGGACCTTCCAGCTCACTGATGAAGCACGTGACCAGCCTGAAAATGAACTGCAGCATATTATCCAGCATTCATCCAAGCTGATTAACCCGTTTTACTGTATTCGTGAAGGCAAACGGATTATTGTCTAAGGGCTTAAGATCACTCCTGTATAACGATTGAGTCGTTAGCTAGCATATAGAGTAGCTCTCATTTGTATAGGATTAAATCCTATGCTGAAGGGTACAGGTGCCAATCGTGGTGGAAACAAGCATGGTATACTGACTGATCGGGTGGGTATGTTGAGCAATGATTTCTTCGTGAATCTGATGGATATGAAAAAGATCTGGGTACCGGTAGAAGAACCTTTTTGAAATCCGTGACCGTCAAACACATGACCTGAAATGAACTGCAATTCATATTCCTAATGCTTTAATTTAACACCAATAAAAAAACCACCCTCGGGTGGTTTTTTATTCGCTCAGTTCAAGCTAAAAAACTTAGAGAAAGCTTGGTAGGCTTTTAGCTGGATCAGTTGCTCGAGCCATCTGGGCATCAGCTACGCTCATCCCAAGAGCTTGAGCAATACCTTCACCATAGGCGGGATCACAGGCATAACAGTTACGGATATGACGGTACTTGATGAAATCAAGCGCATCACCCATTGCGGCTGCGGTATTATTAAATAGAGCCTGTTTCTGCTCATCATTCATCAGGTTGAACAGGGCACGTGGCTGGCTGAAGTAGTCATTATCATCTTTGCGATAATCCCAGAAATCTGCATCACCCGTGATTTTGAGAGGTGGCTCTCTGAATTCTGGCTGTTCCTGCCACTGGCTGAAACTGTTCGGCTCATAATGCGGCAATGAACCATAGTTACCATCCATACGGCCCAAACCATCACGGTGATTTGAATGTACCGGACAACGTGCGGCATTGACCGGAATCTGGGCATGATTCACGCCCACACGGTAACGTGCAGCATCCGCATAATTGACCAAACGTGCCTGTAGCATACGGTCTGGTGAATAGCTAATACCTGGCACCAGATTGCTTGGCGCAAAAGCGGCTTGTTCTACGTCCTGGAAATAGTTTTCCGGATTACGGTTCAGCTCAAATTCACCTACCTCAATCAGCGGATAATCACCTTTCGGCCAGACTTTGGTCAGGTCAAACGGGTGATAAGGCACTTTCTCGGCATCTGTTTCAGGCATGATTTGAACGTACATTTTCCATTTCGGATAATCGCCACGTTCGATTGCATCAAACAGGTCGGTTTGACTGCTTTCACGGTCTTTAGCAATTAGCTCTGCTGCCTCAGCATCAGTCAGGTTTTTGATACCTTGCTGGGTACGCATATGGAATTTTACCCAAAAGCGTTCATTTTGGGCATTGATAAAACTGTAGGTATGACTGCCGAAACCGTGCATATGACGATAGCCGGCTGGAATCCCACGATCGGACATTACGATGGTAACTTGATGTAGTGCTTCCGGCAATAAAGTCCAGAAATCCCAGTTATTGGTGGCGCTACGTTTATTGGTTTTCGGATCGCGTTTTACTGCTTTGTTTAAGTCAGGGAATTTGCGTGGATCACGCAGGAAGAATACCGGTGTATTGTTACCGACTAGGTCCCAGTTACCTTCTTCAGTATAGAACTTCAGGGCAAAACCACGAATATCACGTTCTGCATCAGCTGCACCGCGTTCACCGGCGACGGTCGAAAAACGGGCAAAGAGTTCGGTTTTTTTACCGACTTCCGAGAAAATTTTTGCACGGGTATATTCAGTAATGTCATTGGTTACGGTAAAGGTACCAAATGCACCTGAACCTTTTGCGTGCATACGGCGCTCAGGAATCACTTCACGAACAAAGTTAGCCAGTTTTTCATTCAGCCATAAATCTTGGGCCAGCAATGGGCCACGGCTACCTGCCGTCATACTGTTCTGGTTGTCGACTACAGGTGCGCCAGCTTCAGTAGTCAGATGGGTGACAGGGCACTTTTTCATATCTTGGCTCATATTTCTCTCCAAGCGTTAAGAATTTTATTCGTTATTCCAGCATTCAAAAAAATCATCTATAAGCGCAGGAATAACATTAGAGGCTTTATTCCCAACAGATTTTTAATTAAGTGAGTGGTTGAATTGGGTGTTTTGGCAATAAGTTTTGTTTTTCTGTAACTTCAGAAAATACTGCCTAAATGAATAAAAATTAAGTCATTGAAAATAAATAATCTAATTTAAACATAAGATATTTCTAGAAATGTGACAATGTTAAAATGTGTAAATATCTCACTCAATCGAAAGTAATTAAATAATAAAATCAAAGCTTAAGATGTTTTCTTTAAATCAGAAAAATGCTTCAATATTTTTTTTATTTTTTATAAATTGTTGAGTAAGTTATTAATTATATAAATATTTTTAAAGTAGCTAGATTTAAGATTAAAATGTAAAGATTAAACAGGTAGTTAAATCAGCATTCTCTTGCTCACAATTTTCTGATTTTTACAGCAAGAATATCTACCAAATTATCTATTTTCTGGAAAATATTTAAGTCCTGATCTGCTTGAAAATTGGCCAGTCGCCCTTATAATCATTTCACATCCCGAGCGGATCATTTCCTTAGTCCAAATTAAACAGAGAGCAAGATGGCAAAGAAAAAAGCTGTAGAGGCAGTCATGCCAAACTTCGTGGCCAAACATATGCATGAAGTCAATAAAAGCCAGGTTTTTGTAGACCGGAAGAAAAATGCAAAACGTGGTTATACCAAGCACAAACAAGGGCGATATCAACAAGATGATCGCCCTTTTTTATGGGCGGCTTAGGGCGGCCAGGAAGAAGTAGGTCTGTTTTGGACAGGAGCTGACTTTAAGGGATTCTGGCGGGTATAGTTAAAAGATGAATTTCTTTTCGAAGAATGCGGTGAAGTCCGCCGGGTGGTTGAAGAAGCTTCTTCGGGAAACATATTTTGAAAAAAACGGGGCAGGGTCGCAGAACTCGAAGATCTATTTGGATCAGCATCAGCCATAGGCCGGGTTTGCTGAAAACTGGCAAATTTTCCTAGCTGTTGCCGATACAGTTTTGCGGCAATGACCGATGGATCATTCTTGCCTAAACGCCGTTGCTGGGTACGAGAAATTTCAATTCCCCATAAGGGACAGGCTTTAGGACGTTCAGTTTCACGGATATACTGATGACTGGTACTTGTGTTATTACGACCACGAGAAGATGTATATCTGGATTTTTGCGAACGTAAGGCCGGTGCAACAAAAATAAAATAAAACGCTGCAGCCAGCATAAGCAGGATAAGCACAAATTCCATAAGTACCTCGACAGATGCAGAGGAACCTGGAAAAGTTCCTCCTTAAGCGCTGACCATACGGGTGGTGGATTTCACCATATCTCCTAAACCATGTGTTCTAAAATAATGCTCCATCCAGCTTTTTACCATGAGTGGATTGTCCAGTTTTAGTACATGTTTGAGTAATTCCTGTGCATCAGGCATCGGTACATGACAAATCGTTTTTCGGACTCTCAAAATATTGCTAGAACTCATGGACAGGGTATTGAATCCCATGGCCATTAATAGTACGGCCGATAGAGGATCACCGGCCATTTCACCACAGATACTGATCGGTTTGTTATTACGGTGACAATCCTCTACCAGACGGGTCAGGGCACGCAGGATCGCTGGATGTAAGTGTGAATAGACATTGGCCACACGTGGATTATTCCGGTCTACAGCAAGTAAATACTGGGTTAAATCGTTAGAACCGACCGAAAAGAAATCGACCAGTTCAGAAAACTCATCAATCTGATGCAGTACGCTTGGTACTTCGACCATAATTCCGATTTGCGGCTTGGTAATTTTGACCTGTTCTTCTTCCTGAACGGCATGATGATCTCGTTCTAACAGATACAGTGCTTCTTCAACTTCACTGACACTGGTCACCATCGGCAACAGGATATGCAGATTGTTCAGACCGATACTGGCTTTCAGCATGGCGCGAATTTGTGAAGAGAAGATTTCAGGATGATCCAGCGTGAAACGAATTCCGCGCCAGCCCAATGCTGAATTTTCTTCTTCAATCGAGAAATACGGCAGGTCTTTGTCTGCACCAATATCCAGTGTTCGCATCACCACCGGTTTATTGGCAAAGTGACTCAGCTGCTGCCGGTAAATGGCGCGCTGTTCCTCTTCACCCGGGAAGCGATCACGCAGCATAAAGGGGATTTCAGAACGGTACAGGCCGACACCTTTGGCACCACGCTGTACACCGCGAACCACATCAATCATCAGGCCGGTATTTACAAACAGACGTACAGCGGTACCATCTGGCGTAATCGCGTCTTTAGTCTCGTACTGGCGTAAATCCTTAGCGATCTGTTCTTCTTCTTTCTGAATCTCTTTATAACGGGTACGCAGACGGCGTGGTGGATTAATAAAGATGCGGCCCTGATGTGCATCGACAATCATCTCGACGTCATCCAGGGTATTGATTGGCAGTTCAGTCACACCCACGACAGTCGGAATACCGAGTGCGCGTGCCACAATCACCATATGTGAATTCATAGCACCTTCAGTGGTGACAATCGCGGCAATCTTATCAACAGGCAGTTCCACCAGTGCAGCCGTTGAAATTTCTTCACCAATCAGGATGCTTTCATCGGTCAGTTCGCGATGGCTTTCATCGGCTTCCTGTAATTTGGCCAGAATACGGCGACCGAGGTCTTTCAGATCAGCGACACGTTCACGCAGGTAATCATCTTCCATCTGGGCAAACTGCGCCACATGGTTATCAATCACGATGCGAACCGCACCTTGTGCCCAGTGACCATCACGAATCAGTGCTTTAATCTCCGATGGCAGGGCATTTTCATCCAGCATACGCAGGAACACACTGAACAAAGCACGTTCTTCGGCCATCAGCGCATCCTGCATCTTGTCATCCAGGAACTGAATTTCTTCACGTACCGAATTTAAGGCATTATCCAGCAAAGCCAGTTCTTCGCTAATATCATCCGCTTCACGATCCGGAACAGCGCCCAGATCTGCAGGTGGATAAAGCACAATGGCACGGCCGAGTGCAATACCGCCAGAACCCGATACGCCCTGGAAGGTTTTATATGCCGGTAAATTATTTGGCTTGCGAAATACATCAATATTGCCGACTGCATGGGCGTGAGCGATTACGCCCGAAAGCTGGGCACATAGCGTGACCAGGAACGATTCAGCCGCTTCACTAAAATCTTGGGATTCTTTATTTTGGACAACCAGTACGCCCATGACTTTACGGCGGTACATGACCGGAACGCCCAGAAAGGAATTATAAATTTCTTCGCCCGTTTCCGGTAAATACAGAAAACGATCATGCTTAGGGGCATTGTCGAGGTTAACGATTTCCTCTCGTTGACCCACCAGACCAACCAGGCCTTCACTGGTATGTAGAGAAACATGACCGACAGCTTCAGGCTTCAGGCCTTTAGATGCCATTAACAGATAACGCTGGTTGCGTTCATCGAGCAGATAAATGGAGCAGACATCCACATGCATGGCCTCAGCGACCTGATTGACCATAATATCGAGTGATTCATGCAAACTGGTAGACGCATTAATCTCTTGGACAATGCGTCTCAGGGTATCCAGTTGCATATTCGACATGGGAGCTGCTCCGTATTTTTTTAGAAGTCCGGTAATTTAGTTTATTTATAACAATAGCCGAGCAAAAAATCTGCACATGCACGCGATTTTTTTAAGGTTTTTGTTGTGGTAATTGCTGACAGAGTTCAATCATGGCCTTGCGATAAACATCGCGTTTAAAATTCACCACTTGGCCTAATGGATACCAGTAACTGACCCATTGCCATTGATCAAATTCGGGCGGATCGGACAGATCAAGTTGAATGTTCTGTACGGGCGCCGTCAGTTTGAGTAAAAACCACTTCTGTTTTTGACCGATACATACCGGATCTGAATCCGTGCGAATGTATCGATACGGCAAACGATAACGCAACCATCCTTTGGTCTGCGCGATAATCTGGACGTGTTCAGGCAGTAAGCCAACTTCTTCTCTCAGCTCACGATAAAGTGCCTGCTCAGGGGTTTCTCCATATTGGATACCTCCTTGTGGAAATTGCCATGCATTATGACCAATGCGTTTTGCCCATAAAACCTGTCCAGCATCGTTTGCCAAAATGATCCCGACATTCGGTCGGAAACCTTCTGAGTCGATCATTTGGCTACCTAAAATTGTTTAATTTATGCCTTTGCTTTCGGGGAATATTATTTCTTTATCCAACTCGAAAAAAAGCAAAGTTTAAAAATGTTAAAATTGCTATGATCTTAACGAATTTCTATCGACTAGCGGAGATAGATTTACAATTTTTTTCTTAAATTTCAGTTTTTACGAGTATTTTCATGAAATTGGCGCTATTTGATCTCGATCACACCCTGTTAAACACCGATTCGGATCATTCCTGGGGGGAATTCCTGGTCAATGAAGGCTTGGTGGATCCCGTTCATCACCGCGCCATGAATGACAAGTTCTATGAGGACTATAAAAAGGGTCAACTGGATCCCTATGCCTATAATGAATTTGTGTTCCAGTTTTTGACCCAACATGACCATGATTATCTGACCGAATTACATCAACTGTTCATGCAAAAAGTCATTCGCCCACAGATGCGTCCGGAAGGTTTTAAGGCCATTCAGCGCCATAAAGATGCAGGACATGCAATTGTCGGCATTACTGCAACTTCAGACTTTATTACCGCACCGATTTTCCGTGAATTTGGGATTACTGAAATTATTGCCACCAATGCTGAAATCATTGACGATAAATATACCGGTAAGGTGACCAATATCGCCTGCTATCAGCAAGGTAAACTGACGCGTCTGGAACAATGGTTGGCAGGTCGTGACGTGACCGAGTCTTGGGCATATTCAGATTCAATCAATGACCGTTTTCTGCTGGAACATGCGGATCATGCCATTGCTGTGAATCCGGATGATCGTCTGGAAGCACTGGCCAAGGAACAGGGCTGGGAAATTCAGGACTGGTCGATTTAAGCAATTTTTTCGATTTAATCAGGCACAACTTCGGTTGTGCTTTTTTATAAGCAGAAGAGGGTACTTTTTGACATGCCCGTTACTGAATAAACATGCTATGCTCAGAACAAATAAAGCAAGTCGACAATAACGATAGCAAGCGCCGAGGTAATGAAAATGACCCAAGTTAGACCGCGTATGACTCATTTATTTGCACAGTTAGGTCTGGATTCGAGTGCAGAAGGGATTGCCCAATTTATTCATGAGCATCAATTACCCAAAGATGTAAACCTGATGGAGGCACCGTACTGGTCAGATGCGCAGCGCCAGTTTCTGGCTGAAAAAATTGCTTCAGATGGAGAATGGGCCATTGTGGTGGATCAGCTCAATGAATCTCTGCATGAAGATGCTACCAGTGGGATTGAATAGCGAACAAAAAAGCCAATCAACTGATTGGCTTTTTCATTTTGGAATTATCGTACCCTTTTCCATAAAGTTACTTGGGACAGGGTATGTTGATATTTACGGGCTGTTTCCCGAATCACAAAAGGCACATCCACAGGTTCGTCTAGCATTTCAAAATGTGGGGTGAGTAAAACTTTGATGCCCTCTAAGGTACTCAGGTTTTCTCCCGCCTGCTTAAATCCGCCGATCCATTCACTGCGTGCTGTATGTTCTTCCAGCCAGGTATAAGGCGAGGCCAGCATCAAAATGCCGCCCATATTCAGCCGATTATGAATCTCACTTAGAAAAGCTTTAGGATGATGCAGACGATCGATCAGGTTAGCTGCCAGAATAAAATCATAATCTTTAAACTGCGGTTTCAGGTTGCAGGCATCGCCCTGATAAAACTCAACCTTATTGGCAACCTGTTCAAGTCCAAGTTCTGCCAGTGAGCAGGATTTATATTCCACCAGTTCACCCTCAACAGGAATGCTATAGCGCAGGGTCTCTCCTTGCGCCAGCACCACACCTTGCTGAATAAAACGGGCTGAAAAATCCAGACCTGTGACCTGATCAAAATCCTGAGCCAGTTCAAAGCTGGCGCGTCCGGTGGCACAACCGATATCCAGCGCTTTATAGCATGGAATGTTTTGAAAATAGGGACGGGCCAGTTGAATGAGGCTTTGGGCAAAGTTTGGAACAGCAAAATATTCTGCTCCATACTGGAATTCCAGATATTGGGAAATCAGCTGATCACTTTCATATTGAGAGTGAAACTGCGGTGATGTCTCTTCCGCGGCAACATAACGAAAACCGGCATGCTGGAAAAAATGTCGCCGGAACGCATAGCGTGAACTGTGCAGAGCTTCATTGCCGCCTGAAATCCAGGCACCGCCTTTAATCAGATGATGTTGGCCATCGAAGGTTGGGGTACTAAAATCATCATAGAAGGGATGGACTTGAAAGCCTTCGAAAGGATAAATCGGGGTCTCGGTCCATTGCCAGACATTGCCCTGAACATCATAAAAATTGCCATGCTGAAAATGATCCACTGGGCAAGAGTTAGGGCCGTATTTCAGTTCAATATTGGCTTGCTCAGGACTTGGCAATTTTGGATCCAGTCCTGAAACTGCATATAGTCGATACCATTCATCTTCAGTGGGCAGACGAATGGATTCTCCGGTCTGTGCTGATTTCCAGTTACAGAAAGCCTTGGCTTCATGATAATTCACTTCGACTGGCCAGTCCCAAGGCATCGGAACTTCTTCCAGCATTAATCTTAATGACCAACCCAGTTCAGTCTTGACCCAGAAGGTAGGATGTGTGGCTTGAGAAAATGCCAACCATTGCTGGCTTTCTTCAGTCCAGTAGTCAGCTGTCTGATAACCTTTTGCTTCCACAAAGGCTAAAAACTCCTGATTGGATACCAGATATTTAGAGGCTTCGAATTCTGCAATTTCGGCATGATGGTGGCCGTATTCATTGTCCCAGCCATAAAAAGCATGTTCGAAATTTTTATGTAAATTGACCTGACCTGCCGGTACCTTTACCAGACTATTTTCAGGTGCAATACCGGTAATGACATTGGCACGCCACTGCGGATGATTTTGTACATAACGTAACTGATGCTGGCGGATTAAAACCGAAGACGTTTCCAGATGAATCCGTTCATGCTCAATGCCCATGATGATGGTCCACCACGGATTGTGCCAGTTTAGTGGAAGTTGTAGCGGCGCATGTTCTATCACTTTCAAGACCAGGGCACGTACCTGATGCCGGTAATCACGTACCGCCTGAATGCTAGGCCAGTGATAGTTCTGTTCATCCAGATCATCCCAGCTCATTTCATCTACACCAATCGCAAATATGCTTTCCATATGCGGATTTAAACGTTCCGGAATCAGTTGAGCCAGCAACAGCTTATTGATAAAAAAAGTGGCAGTATGACCAAAATAAAAGATCAGTGGATGACGTAAGGCAATCGGTTTGACATAAAAGGCTTCTTCATTTTTCAGACAGTCAAACAGTTGCTCATAGGTGTCAAAGGTATTTAGAAAATAATCACGTAATACGGCACGCGCTGTCGGTTCATCTTCAAAATCAAGGTTGGGAGTCGGGTGTAGCGTTGGTTTAAGCGGTTTCCATAAACCCATTTCTTCGAGCAGGTCATGAGAAGAAGATAATAAAGTTTTGGAGTCAGAAGATTTGATCTGCATTCTGTGCTTCCTTGAATACGTTTTAATTTTTCATCTTCAGGAAAATGAATTTGATACTTTTAAAAGTACTTGAAAGGAAGCAACTGATGCGATGTATTTAGGTAACAAAATGCTGCATCGATATTGATGCAGCAGAGAAATGTGAAAATTAATTTTAAATTGATGGACCTTGCATCAGTTGAACCAGTGCTTCAGCCGCCTTCGATTGAGTACGACCCGGATGCCAGACCATACCGAGCTGACGGTTCATCTCCAGATTCAGATCCAGTTCTTGCAGGTCATGATTGACCAGGGTTTTGGGCAAGACTGACCAGCCTAAACCAATCGAAACCAGCATCCGGATGGATTCAAGCGGGTTATTGCTCATGGTCGTTTTCGGCTTGATGCCCTGCTTTTCAAACTCGGCCATCGTAATCTGCGTGGTATAGGTCTGCGCAGAAGGCAGCAGGCTTGGGTAATTCACCAGATCTTCAAGAGACAGGTTTTTTTGTTGAGCCAGTGGATGGAATGGTGCGACCACAAAAACCAGAGGATCATTCCAGATAGTGACATATTTCAGGCGTTCATCACCATGCGGTGGCAAGGTCAGGAAAGCCAGTTCCAGATCACCGGCAATCACCTGTTCATGTGCCTGTTCAGAATCTACAAAATGTACATCCAGGGTCACATTCGGATATTGCTGTACATATTCACGTAGATGGCTCGGTAAATGATGCAGGCCAATATGATGGCTGGTGCCAATTTTCAGTTTGCCTTGTACCTGACCCTGTTCATGACTCAGGGTGTAGTGAATATCACCCAGCTCGTTCAGCCAGTTTTTTACTTTAGGCAGCAGGGAATGTGCTGCATGAGTGGCCTGTACACCACGGCCCGCAGATTCAAATAATTTCACCCCAAAATATTCTTCCAGACTGTGAATACGTTTGGTCACAGCCGGTTGGGTAATAAAAAGCTGATCTGCAGCCAAAGAAATCGAACCTGTTTCCATGACTTTTACAAAGGCTTCAAAAGCTGCGAGATTCATCTTGATCACCTATAAAGTTTTTTTATGCTTAAGTTTATTATTGTAATAATTTAAGAATAAATCAAAGTAAAAATATAGAACTATTGGTTTAATGTTGAATTAATACACATTTTTAAATGTTTTATTTTATGTCATAAAAAAAGCCACCGAGGGTAGGTGGCTCAAAGAGGAAGATCGACAAAAAATTATGCGGTGATTTCCTCATCCTGTTGCTGGCTTTTTGCTTCCCAGATTTTCTCGTGGAAGAAGAAAGCAACTGCCTGTACAGTCGGTTCTAATAAACTCAAGGCAATCGCCATGGTTAAACTGCCTGTGACAAAATAGCCCACTAACATCGCGACAGTGATGTGCATGATGTAATAGCTAAATGTCTTTTTGAACATGCGCTGATTGTTGTCTACGAAACGTTGAATATGTGCCATGTGGATCTTCCTCAAAACAAATGATCTGTGCCGATGAGGAAATAATAATAATTCTCATTTAATTTGTAAAAACGAATATTTTTAATAAAACGATCGGAAAATTAGATTTATAAAAAGAGAGCTAAACCATGATTTAATTTAAGTTTTAAAAGATTCCAAAAAGTTTTTTAACTAATAAAAATGATAAATTAGATTTATGTGAATGCAGCGATATAATCAAAATTAGCGAAAGAATTTACCCAGTCCAGTGGAGCACATCGACATGGCAGGCGAGACCCAAACAGCAAAAACATTATACGATAAGTTATGGGATGACCATTTAGTAAAACAACGAGATGATGGTTCAGCTCTACTTTATATCGACCGTCATTTATTGCATGAAGTGACTTCGCCACAAGCCTTTGAAGGCTTGCAACTTGCTGGCCGTAAGCCATGGCGTTTAAGTGCCAATATTGCGACACCTGACCATAACGTACCGACCTCTAAAAAAGAGCGTGAGCAGGGCGTGGCTGGGATTGAAGATGATACTTCACGTATCCAGATACAAACCCTGGATGATAACTGTAAGACGTTCGATATTGTTGAATTTGATATTAACGATATTCGTCAAGGCATCGCGCACGTTGTTGGTCCTGAGCAAGGCTTAACCTTGCCAGGTATGACCGTTGTATGTGGTGACTCACATACTGCAACACATGGTGCATTTGGCTGCTTGGCACACGGGATTGGAACATCAGAAGTTGAACATGTATTGGCAACCCAATGCCTGGTTCAGAAGAAAATGAAAAATATGTTGGTACGCGTTGACGGTAAATTGGGTCAGGGCGTAACACCGAAAGATGTGGTTTTAGCCATTATTGGTAAAATCGGAACTGCGGGCGGTACAGGTCACGCGATTGAGTTTGGTGGTCAGGTGTTCCGTGACATGTCGATTGAAGGCCGTATGACCGTGTGTAACATGGCAATCGAAGCGGGTGCACGTGTCGGTATGGTCGCAGTCGATGAAAAAACCATTGAGTATGTTAAAGACCGTCCATATGCACCGAAAGGCGAGCAATGGGATCAGGCGGTTGCGTACTGGAATACTTTGCACTCCGACGAAGGTGCTCACTTCGATACAGTTGTAGTGTTACAAGGTGAAGAGATTGAACCGCAAGTGTCTTGGGGGACTTCTCCTGAGATGGTGATTCCGGTGTCTCAAGCGGTTCCAACTTTGGAACAGGCCAAAGATGATGTACAGCGCAATGACTGGAACCGTGCTTATCAATATATGGGCTTAACTGCAGGTCAGCCTTTAGCAGATATTCAGTTAGACCGTGTATTCATCGGTTCTTGCACCAACTCACGTATCGAAGATATTCGTGCTGCGGCTGAAGTAATCAAAGGCCGTAAAGTGGCTTCTAGCATTAAGCAGGCCATGGTCGTTCCGGGTTCGGGTTTAGTGAAACAGCAGGCAGAATCTGAAGGTTTGGACAAAGTCTTTATCGAAGCTGGTTTTGAATGGCGTGAACCAGGCTGTTCTATGTGCTTGGCAATGAATGCTGACAAGTTGCAGCCAGGCGAACATTGTGCCTCAACTTCAAACCGTAACTTTGAAGGTCGTCAGGGTAATGGCGGTCGTACCCACTTGGTGAGTCCAGCCATGGCGGCGGCGGCAGCGATTGCCGGTCACTTTGTTGATGTCCGTTCATTTTAATTGGTACGCAGGAGCAAAAATATGAAAGCTTATACCGTTGAACAAGGTATTGTTGCACCCTTAGACCGTGCCAATGTCGATACAGATTTAATTATTCCAAAACAGTTTTTGAAATCGATCAAACGTACCGGTTTCGGTGAAAACCTGTTTGATGAATTGCGTTATTTGGATGAAGGTTATCCGGGGCAGGACAACTCGGTTCGTCCGATTAACCCGGACTTCGTGTTAAACCAGCCACGTTATCAAGGTGCATCCATCTTAATTTCTCGTGCTAACTTCGGTTGCGGTTCAAGCCGTGAGCATGCGCCGTG
Source organism: Acinetobacter sp. YH16031 (assembly GCF_013417335.1). Lineage (NCBI taxonomy): Bacteria > Pseudomonadati > Pseudomonadota > Gammaproteobacteria > Moraxellales > Moraxellaceae > Acinetobacter > Acinetobacter sp. YH16031. The sequence goes on along the minus strand of NZ_VPED01000001.1, from coordinate 208,923 downwards.
GGCATTGAATGAATACGGTTTCCGTACTGTGATTGCGCCAAGCTTTGCTGATATTTTCTTTAATAACTGTTTTAAAAATGGCATGTTGCCGGTAATTTTGCCGGAAGAAACGGTTGATCGGTTATTTAAGGAATGTGCAGCAGCTGAAGGTTATCAGTTAACGATTGATCTGGAAGCGCAGGAAGTTCGTACACCAAATGGCGAAAGTTTCAAGTTTGAAGTGGACCCATTCCGTAAGCATTGTTTGTTAAATGGTTTAGATGATATTGGCTTAACTTTGCAGGCAGCAGATGATATTCGTGCCTACGAAGAAAAAACCAAACAATCACGCCCATGGGTATTTGCTGAAATTCATTCATAAAACAGCAAAAATTGTCATGGCATGACTGCGAAGGCCTTGCTAATATCAGAAGATTATTAATTTTTTTGATAGGTTAATACAGACATCATGGCAACGTATTGGAAACAGTGGCTTGCTCTAAGTGCAGTATCAGTGCTGATGACCGCGTGTCAGAGCATTGATACCTTCAAACTTAAACATGCCAAAGAAGATGCAGAAAGCAAATCCAATGCCTTGATTTATTGTGCAGGCACACCGGATTGTCAGTTTGAACGTTTAAACCGGACCATGATTGTGGATGAGTCCACCAAGCGAATCAGCCCAGAAGCGCTGGATCAGCGTCTGGTTCGTTTGCAGGCCAAAGACCTGAAACAGGATAATCCGATTTATTTATCTGTACCGGAAGGGCAGCATGAACTGGTGGTGCGTTTCTATCCGATTAGCAAGGATAAGGCTGAAACCTTGCATCTATTCCAGCAGTTTAAGGCGGATAAACGCTATACCCTGAAAATGTTCCGTGACCGAAATGCACGTAGCACCAGTTTATTAAATGCCTCTGCACCTGATCCATTGTGTGTGGACCTGTTGCAAGAGCAGAAAGTGATTCGTCGTTTTTGCAAACCGTATAATGTCATCAATGGCATTGCAGAGTTTGTAGAAAAAAAAATTTAACCTAGTCAGGTGGATGCCTGACCTTATAAATGGAAAAGCTCATGTCTAAACAAATTTTGATTTTAGCTGGTGACGGTATTGGTCCTGAGATTGTAAAAGCCGCAGAACAGGTGCTTACACGAGTTAATGAAAAATTCAATCTGGGTTTAACATGGGAACAAGGTCTTTTAGGCGGTGCTGCGATTGATGCACACGGTTCACCTTATCCAGACGTAACGTCTGAACAGGCGAAAAAAGCAGACGCAATTCTGCTCGGTGCTGTAGGCGGTCCAAAATGGGATACGATTGAGCGTTCAATCCGTCCAGAACGTGGCCTGTTAAAACTGCGTAGTGAATTGAATCTGTTTGCGAACTTGCGTCCAGCGATTCTTTATCCGCAATTGGCTGATGCTTCTAGCTTGAAACCGGAAATTGTCTCTGGTCTAGATATCCTGATCGTACGTGAATTGACTGGTGGTATTTACTTCGGTCAGCCACGCGGGATCCGTGAACTGGAAAATGGCGAAAAACAAGGTTTCAACACTGACGTTTATGCAGAATCTGAAATCAAGCGTATTGCCAAGGTTGCGTTCGAACTTGCTGGTCTGCGTGGTGGTAAAGTATGTTCAGTCGATAAAGCCAATGTACTTGAAGTGACTGAGCTTTGGAAACAGACCGTGACTGCACTGAAAGAAGAGCAATATCCAGACATTAACCTGTCTCATATGTATGTAGACAATGCTGCGATGCAGTTAGTACGTGCGCCTAAGCAGTTTGATGTGATTGTGACTTCAAACCTGTTCGGTGACATCCTGTCTGATGAGGCTGCAATGCTGACTGGTTCAATCGGTATGTTGCCATCAGCATCATTGGATGAAAATGGTAAGGGTATGTACGAACCTTGCCATGGTTCTGCACCAGATATCGCAGGTCAAAACTTGGCAAACCCATTGGCAACCATTCTGTCTGTAGCCATGATGCTGCGTTATACCTTCCGTGAAGAAGCTGCAGCTAAAGCGATTGAAGATGCGGTAGGTAATGTTTTAGACCAAGGTCTGCGTACGGCTGACATCATGTCTGAAGGCATGACTAAAGTGGGTACAGTGGAAATGGGCCAGGCAGTTGTGACTGCATTGAACTAATTATTCAGTATTTCTATATAAAAAAACGCAGCCTTGAGCTGCGTTTTTTTATGACTGATTTTGATTAACAGGTTCGACCCGTAAGGCTGACAGAAGTTGCAATATTGTCTTTGAGCAAAAAGGTAATCTTGCATTGCAAATTCACATCATAACCTGATGCAGGACTCACAGTGACTGGAACCGGAACTGTGCCTGTACCTGCTGCCGGAAATTGGGCAATCGGTAAGGGAACGGTCACAGGACGTTCCACGACATAGCTGAGCTGTTGAGAACTGAGTTCAGGTTCACTGATTTGCTGATAACCCAAACGTTTCAGATCTAAATTGCGATCAATATACTGGCTGCTCTGACCAATAAATTGTTGTAAATAAGCTTCACGGTCGGTCTGGCTGATTGTGGGTGTCTGTGCACACCCTGACAGACCGAGCAACAGGATGCTCAAGCCCAATACTAGAGAAGTACCTTTGCTTAACAACATCACATCACTCCTACTCAAGGAACGCTTAAAAACAGTGTAGTAGCAAAGTGTGGGAGGAACTGTTGTAATTTATTATTAGACAAGACAGGAACAATCAGGCAGTTAGATGTTAGCTGTAGCTGTCAAATTCAAGACAACTTAGAACGCTCTTATATCCACCTCAAAATGAATAAAAAGCAAAAATGAATCTTAACAGGCACGTCCGCTATATTGCACGGATTGGGCAATCCCTTGTTCTAGCTGAAAATGAATCTGACAGGACATTTCAACCTGATAACCCGGGCCGGGTGCAGTTGCGAGTCGTACAGGAGCACCTATACTGACACTTTGCTGAATGGCCGGTGTTCCCAGTGGCAGTTCAATGGTGCGAAGTACAGTATAACTCAGACGTTTTTCTGTTTGTACAGGTGCTTTTGAGGTCTTAAAACCAAGTGCAGTTAAATCCAGATCCTTGCGAATTGACTCTGCAGATTGGCCGATATATTGCTGTAGTTGCTGATCTAGCTGCCGTGATTTTATCGAACTTGTAGTGGCGCAGGCACTCAGGCTGATTCCTAGGATCAGAGAAAGCAAGATTTTTTGCATGAATGATTCACTGTTTTTATTAGAGGAAAAATAGAAATTATTATCTTCGAATGCAGTATAGGGAATGTGCAGGGGAATTGATATAAAAGAAAAGGCAATAAAAAAGCCACTGGATAAGTGGCTTTTGCTTCCGCTAAAACTTAGCGCGCACGGTATGTGATACGACCCTTAGTCAAATCATAAGGAGTCATTTCGACCTTCACGCTATCGCCAGTCAAAATACGAATATAGTGTTTACGCATTTTACCAGAAATATGGGCAATTACTTCGTGACCGTTTTCTAAACGTACACGGAACATAGTATTAGGAAGCGTCTCGGTGACAACGCCTTCGAACTCGATGAGTTCCTCTTTATTGGCCATAGCCTACCTGAATGAATAAATTGGAAAGGCGCAAATTATAGTCAATTTTTTCGCAAAACACAAGGTGTAACGGGCGTTAGACTGATCATCTGTCAGTAAAATAAGCGAAGTATGAGTTTAAACTTTTTAACTAAAAAGCGTGTGGTATCTGTTGTCAGTTTGGTCAATCACAGTTAATCTAATTTCAATCTTTTTAAGTATAAATGAAGTACATACAAGGAAGGTTTTTGAGTGAGTCAGCTAACGGATGCATCAGTCGTATTGCGTTTAGGCTATCAGGCGATTCGTCGTGCAGGTTTGCCAACAGAAGAACTTCTGACAAAAGCAGGAGTCGCTTTAAATCAGGTGGAGACCAATGACCGTACTCCACTCAGTGCTCAGTATGCCTTCTGGGTTGCCGCAGAAGAGGTCAGTAAGGACCCAGATATCGGATTGCATCTGGGTGAACATTTGCCACTTTATCGCGGACAGGTGATCGAGCATCTGTTTATTTCATCAGAGAATTTTGGTGAAGGCTTGAAACGTGCGCTGGCTTATCAGCGTCTGATCAGTGATGCTTTTCATGCCAAGCTGGTGGTCGAAGACGATCGCTGCTATCTGACCAATGGTGAGCAGCCTTTCGCTGAAAGTCTGGTCAATCGTCACTTTACCGAATGTGCGATGTCAGGTGTGCTGCGTTTCTTTAAATTTATTACCGAAGGCCGCTTTGAACCAATCTATATCGATTTCAATTTTTCCAAAGGCGCGGCAGACGAAGAATATTTCCGGGTTTATGAATGCCCGGTAAGTCTGGGACAGAAAGAAACCCGTTTGTATTTTGATCCAAGCATTCTGGATTTCCCGCTTTGGCAGGCAGAACCGGAACTGTTGCAGCTACATGAACAGCTGGCGATTGAAAAATTACAGGAACTGGCTCGTTACGATTTAGTCGGAGAAGTGCGTCGCGCAATCGGTTCTACTTTAGAAAGTGGTGAAACGACTTTGGAAACTGTAGCCGCTCAACTGAATATTACTCCACGTCGTTTACGTACCCAGCTCAGTGAGGCTAATACCAGTTTCCAGCAGATTCTGTCTGATTATCGCTGTCGTCTGGCTAAACGTTTATTGGCGAGTACAAATGAAAGTGTAGAACGTATTGTTTATCTGACTGGATTCTCGGAACCAAGTACCTTCTACCGTGCCTTTAAGCGCTGGACCAATGAAACGCCGGTAGAATATCGGAAGCGGAAGCAGCGTTAATCTTTAAAATCTAAAATCCTCCCCCAACCCTTCCTTTAATAAAGGAGAGGAGTTCCTCCCTTTTTCAAAGGGAGGTTAGGAGGGATTTAAAAATTAAAAATAATTAGCTTATTCTGGCATATTTAACCAGTATGGACCCAAAGGTACTTTGGGTAAGTCAAAATGCTCTGGATATTCAGCATGAATAAAATACAGACCGTCCGGTGGTGCGGTAACTCCGGCTGCTTTACGATCTTCTGCTGCAAAAATATGGTCAATATGGTCAACCCCATACATGCCCTGGCCGATTTCCAGTAAACAGCCCATGATATTGCGTACCATATGATGCAGGAAGCCATCAGCCTGAATATCTAGAATCAGATAAGGCCCATGCTGGATCAGGCGGCAATGACGGACATGACGTACCGGCTGATTGGACTGGCAGGCTGCTGCACGGAAACTCTCAAAGTTATGCGTGCCTTCAAATTTTGCAGCTGCCTCAATCATTTTCTCGACATCAAGTGGATAGTAAATATGCGTGACCTGTTTATGCAGCAAGGCAGGGCGTACCGGATGGTTATAGACAATATAACGATAACGGCGTGCCTGTGCTTTAAAGCGTGCATGGAAGCCATCATCCATCTCCTTGATCCATTGGATCGAGATATCCTTAGGTAACTGGCTATTTGAGCCCATTAACCAGCCTCGCTCAGAGCGCAAGGCATGGGTATCAAAATGTGCGACCATATTAGTCGCATGCACGCCGGCATCGGTTCGGCCTGCACCATGCAGAATAATCGGTTCATCGGCAATATTGCTGAGTACCTTCTCGATGGTCTCCTGAACACTGATTACGCCCGGCTGTTGAGTCTGCCAACCTCGATAATTCGTTCCACAAAACTCAATTCCCACCGCAAAACGCTGCATAATGACCTCAAAACCTGACTAATCGTACCAATGGGCATGCCATTGCTCTACCGTGTCATATTGTAAATACATTTTTAGGGCTTTTGCATAAAGATCAGCATGGCCATAACTTTCATTGAGTAGAATTTTGCAATCATGCACCCATTCAGCAATGGCATAACGCTGATCGGTGGCACCGAAAGGCACTTGAGTAGTTAAGACCGAGATACAGTCTTTGGCATAGAGCTGATTGATGAAATCTACGATATCTGGATTGACGGCCAGATTGCCGGTTCCAAAACCTTGCAGGAATAGGAAGTGGGGCGGATGGGCCAAAATATTTTTCAGATTATTGAACTGTTGAACTAAATCGATCGGCTGCATCATCAAGCTCATGCAGTTAAAATCTAGAGCTTTGGTAATATCGTCTGCCGTAACCTGATGACTTTGCTGGTTGGCCTGAATCGCGATATGAGCATCCAGACCAGTAAAGGCATTCAGCTCAGTGGTATGTTGCTTTAAGGCAGTTTGAGCATGAATCAGTTGCTGATGAAAAGCCAGATAAACACCTGCATTACACTGAGTTACTGAAGCGAGCGCAAAGCTCAGATTGTCCATGGCATCGGTAAATTCGCGTTGCGTATCGCCTTTAGCATTCAGGAGGGGATACTGGCTGCCAGTCAGCATAATATGGGCCGAATTCCCCATAAAATGTGCCAATACTGCACTGGCATAGCTCAGGGTATCTGTCCCGTGAATAATCACAAAATGTTGTATCTTCTGTTCAGATTGCAGATTTTGGATAAATTGCACCAGTTCTAACCAGTCTGTAGCAGTACAGGCACTGCTGTCCTTAATCACAGGAGCGCAGTAATACTGAATCAACGGTTGATCCGTAGCAAGCAGCTGTTCCAGTTTTGGAATAAATAAATCGGCAGACATAGGGGCGAGCGGGTCACCGACACAGCCAAAGGTGCCGCCCATATAAATCAGTGCAATATCTTTCATCATAAAAAAAGCAGCCAAATGTGACTGCTTTAGTGTAAAGGGAAATTGATTAAGATGCGATTTGATTCAGCAACTGATCGGCTTGCTGACGTTGTGCTGCTGTATATTCAGCTTCACGTTCAGCAATGACTTCACGGGCAGCTGCATAAGCGCCTAACTGGATATATTGCTGTGCCAGCTCCAGGTTGAGGTCCGCTTCATTAACTTCCATCAGCTCAGGGAAAGACTGCACCAATGGATCATGTTGATCGGTTGCTGTAGTTACTGGCGCTGTCGGAATCTCAAAATTCACCCCTGTAGAAACAGGAGCCTCTTTTACAGCTTCGACATTATCAAGTTTAAAATCTAGTCCAGATGTTTCAGTCGCAGCAGGAGTTTCAGTTGCAGGCGTTGCAATATCGAGGCTAGACAGGTCAAACTCAGTCGCAGGTTCGGCTGTTTTTTCCGCTGCAGGTGTTGGAGTGTCTAGAGAGAAAGAAAAATCTAAAGGCTGGATTTCTTCTGTAGTTGCAGGCGCTGATTCTGTTTCTAAAGATACAGATGGTTCAAGCTCAAGCTTAAAATCCAGAACCGGTGCTGACTCAGTTGCTGCTGTTGGAGCAGTCTGGGTTTCAGCAGTATTCATCTGAAGATCAAATTCAACTGAATTACCTGATACAGGCGAAGCTTCTTCCGTTTTTACTGGCTCAGCCGCTGGAATCTTCGGTTCAAAGTTGAACTCTAAGGGTTGGATATCTGGTACTGGTTCCGCTACAGTAGCTGGTTTGCTCGGTTGGAGTTCCTGTTGTAATGCATCAAATGCCTGTTCGTTTGAAGCAGGGGTGGCAACCAGATCTGCAAAAGCATCTGTGGAAGGTTTGCTTTCTTGTACAGGAGGGGTTTGTGGCTGAGCACTTGGAAAATCAATAGTATCCTGAACAGCTACCGAAGAGTTTTCGAACTCACGCTTTTTGATCTCAGCCTGAGCCAGAATATCTTCCAGTTCCAGAGAGCGAACATGGTTAATCAGCTGTGAAATCGCAAATTCATCTTTTTGCAAGATATGAATGTCGAGCAGTAGTAAATACAACTCGTGTTGAGAATTATCACGATTCAGTGCCTGATTGATTTGCGCTTCAGCTGCAAAGAAATTACGTTCCTGAATCAGACCTTCAATTTTCTTGCGTGTCTCTGCTGATAGAGGCGTTGCTGATTTTTTAACGACTCCGGCTGGCTCGACCACTTTGGTTCTTTGTGAAGTGGATTTTGACGCAGCGCCAGGTTTTTTCGCTTTTACAGTTTTAGTTTTTGCTTTATCTGATTCTTGAGCATCTTGTCGTTTTTTTACGACAATTAATACGATGATCAATATCACTAATGGAATCACATAAATCAGCATGTTTTACCCCTTGGGGATAGAGTCATTAAGTTCGCCTATCCCAATAAATCGTCATGTGTAACTTTTTAATTAATTGGCTTTTTATCTGCCTGTTGTGCTTTAAGCTGCTGTTGCAGCTGGGCAAGACGAGCATTTAATAATTGAATTCTGTGATCCTTCTGATTGAGTGCCAATTCTAATTCAGTTACGTTTCTCTGTAATTTAACGGTTTTTTCACGGGCTGTCATAACTTTTAATGACAACTCTTTCGAAGTTCGATTTTCTTTTGTGTTTGAGTTGGCAGAAACCTGGCCGGAATCACGCTGATTCTCGGCAACCAGGCTCATTTCAGCCTCATTCAGGCGATATCTAGTTTTTGCAGCAGGTTTGGAGGGTGCTTGAGCAGACTTAATTGCTGAGGCCTGTATCGGAGTTTTCGCAGTATGAATGGTCGCTAAATTAAGCGCTGCACCTTTACGCAAGCGGTTGGCATCGCCCCCAATAAAAGCATGCTCATTTTCACGCTTGATCTGCTGCATAACCTCACTCACTGGACGCTGCTGTTCATTGGCAATCCTGGAAGCAATGCCCCAAAGCGACTCATTTGACTGTACCACATAGGTCGGTTTGATCTGGGTTGAGGCGCTTGGTTTGATGGCTGTTGGCTGTGCCTGAGTTTTAGCTGCTAAATTTGGTTTGTCCTGTGCAGTGGTAGATGCCGCCTGCTTGCGTGCCTGTTGTTCTGCATATTTTTTGACAAGTGGATCACTGGACACCATCTGGTTTTCAGTGTTTGTTGGTGCAGAAACTTGCGCTGAGGCTGCATTTTTATTCGTTGGATCTACTGCAATTTCAGCTGGTTTTGTTTCAGCCTGAACTTTTGTAGCTGCAGCCTGTAAGTTTGGCGTTGCATCTGCTTGAGCCGCAGTCGTGTTGACTGCTTTGGATGGAGTATTCACTGGCGCAGTGTTTATAGTTCCAGCTTGCTGTGAGCTATGACTTGTCGCTGCTACCGCAGTTTCAGTATTAAGTTTTGTTGGGCTTGTGACTTGAGCTGCAATACTCGATGTCGGCTCATGGGTAACAGCAGCTATCGCTGTTTTAGGGATAGAGCTGGCTGATAATGCTGGAGGTGCTGTATTTTGTAAGGCTAACGGTTTTTCTGCTACAAACGAGGTGGCTGGTTTAGATTGGGCATTGGTATAGCGCGTACTCACCGGTAAGTTCAGAGCAATATCTTTTTCACTCACGACTACGACAGGCGCGAGGGGCTGTTCATTCTGTTTCAGGCTGGCCTGTAACAAATCAGTTTTAGGTCTTAATGCCGTACGGATATGCTGTAGGCGTGCTGCATTGCCTTCTTTGATTTTGACAATGATATTTAATTCACGATCAGTGACCGGGCGCGAGGAGGTAATGGTAATGACCCCAGTACCACTACTGTTGCGACGGGTGAAAAAATTCAAATGACCCGGTGGCTGATGCGATGCGCCCATAGAAATCAGGTCTTCTGGCGAGGCTAAACTTACTTCAATGGGCAAGTTAATATCTGATTGGCGGAAATTCATTTCCGCATAAAGCAATTCCCCAGGTGCAGACTGGATTTGTACCGGATCTACATTAATCGCATAAATATTTTGTGAAGCAACAATGGCTAAAATGGCAAGCTTTAATTTGTTATATACAGTCATCTGTGAGCTCAGTCATTATCGCATAGCGAAAATTATAGATTAACGGGATGTTTGTTTTTTGTAAAATACTTACGCAATAGTTACACAAAAAAGCCGATCAATAAAGATCGGCTTCATGCTTTATTTCCTGACGGAAACTTAAGAGTTTTTATAATCAATCAAGATGCGCAGCATACGGCGTAAAGGTTCTGCAGCACCCCAAAGTAACTGGTCACCTACTGTGAATGCACCTAGGTATTCTTTACCCATGTTCAGTTTACGCAGACGACCAACAGGTACAGTTAATGTGCCAGTGACTGCAACAGGAGTCAGATCAGTCATTGATGCTTCACGAGTGTTTGGCACAACTTTAGACCAGTCATTTGCATTTGCAATGATATCTTCGATCTCATCCAGTGGAACGTCTTTGCGAAGTTTCAGCGTTAATGCCTGAGAGTGACAACGCATTGCGCCGATACGTACACAGTGGCCATCAATCGGTACGATCTGCTGGTTACCGAGGATCTTGTTGGTTTCAGCCTGACCTTTCCATTCTTCTTTAGACTGGCCGCTTTCCAGCTGCTTGTCGATGTATGGAATTAGAGAACCCGCTAAAGGCACACCGAAGTTTGCAGACGGGAAGCCTTCGCCACGTTGCAATTCAGCAATTTTAGAGTCAATGTCCAGAATTGGAGAACGCGGATCATCTAGCAAGTCTTTGGTATTGTTATATAAATAACCCATGCCAGTAATCAGCTCACGCATGTTTTGCGCGCCAGCACCCGAAGCTGCCTGATAAGTCATTGAAGTCGCCCATTCCACCAGATTGTTCTGGAACAGACCGCCTAAGCCCATCAACATCAGGGAAACGGTACAGTTACCGCCCACGAAAGTTTTGGTGCCTTTGACCAGACCGTCTTTGATTACATGCATGTTCACCGGATCAAGTACGATAATCGCTTCATCATCCATACGCAGGGTAGATGCTGCATCAATCCAGTAGCCATCCCAGCCTTCAGCTTTTATTTTCGGGAAAACTTCAGTGGTGTAATCGCCACCTTGACAGGTAATAATGACATCCATTTGCTTCAGACTGTTAATGTCTGTTGCATCCATAAGTGCTGGGGCAGTCTTACCACCAAATGCCGGAGCTTCACCACCCGCATTACTGGTAGAAAAATAGAATGGCTCAAAATGAGCAAAATCATTCTCTTCAACCATACGTTGCATAAGGACGGAACCCACCATCCCGCGCCAACCGACCAGACCTACTTTCATGTCACTTTGCCTCGGTGCGTTAAAAAATCAAAAGGGATTCGAGTGTATCAAAAAGGGACGTGACTGCAAGAGCTACACAATCAAAACATCAATATTCTTGAGCGAAATATCTGCTTTATGATACATACAAAATTGATAAAGCAATTTTTCTTTTAGAAAAAATAATAACTTAGTAAAGAGTGTATCTTATGGTAGGGTTTATCCAGATCATGGCAATCGTGGTCATCTGGTTAAGTTTCTGGTCGCTGATTCCCCGAGATGAATGGTGGATTCGTGGTGCAGATTTTCCACGTTTACAGATTCTGGTGTTGGGCTTCATTGCCTTTGTTCTTTTTCTCTTGGTCGATCACCCGTGGACAGCCTTTAATCAGCTGCTTTTTGTTGGTCTGATCGCTGCTTTGGCGTATCAGCTGAAAATGGTCTTGCCTTATACCTTTGTTTGGAAAAAACAGGTCAAGCAGGTCAAGCAGGATCAGCTGGATCCGGATCGTCAGATTTCCCTGATTGTTTCAAATGTTCTGACCACCAATACTAAATATCATTTACTGATTGAACAGATCCAGACCCATCAGCCAGACTTGGTCTTAACGCTGGAAACCGATCATGCATGGCAGGATGCGCTGGCCGTCATTGAGCCAGATTACCCCTATCGGGTACCTGTACCTTTGGATAATCTGTATGGCATGCATCTGTACAGCAAACTTGAGCTGAGTGAAACCGAGGTTAAATTTATTCTGAGTGATGAAATTCCCTCGATTCATACCAAGGTCTTGTTACGTTCCGGACAGCCGGTACAGCTCTATTGTCTGCATCCGAAACCACCAAGCCCAACTGAAGCCAAAGATTCAACCTTACGTGATGCGGAATTGCTGATTGTAGGGGATCAGATTAAGGATCTGGATGAAAGCTGCATTGTGATGGGAGATCTGAATGATGTGGCCTGGTCACGCACGACACGTTTATTTCAGCGTATTAGTGGTTTGCTGGATCCGCGTGTTGGCCGACGCTATGTAAATACCTTTCATGCCGATTATCCCTTATTGCGCTGGTCACTTGACCATGTGTTTCACAGCACCGATTTTGCCCTGGTGCATATGGAGCGTTTAAAACACGTCGGATCAGATCATTTTCCGGTTTATCTGGTTTTACAAACTGGGCGGGTATTTGAGCATCATCAGGAAGAACTGGAAGAAACGGATCAGGATGATCAGGAAGCCAAAGAAGCCATTCAGGAAGGAATTGAAAAGGCAGAGAAAGAAGAGAAGAAAGTCACTGATAAGATTACGATGGCTTATAAGAATGAGGAGAAATTCTTATAGTTTTAGCTGAAAAGTGTACGATATTGCTTACAGCAGTTTCCGCTTCTTGCGAATGGGCAGTACAGAGGAATCCACGTATTCTAAGCTCATCAGCACAGGGAGTCGAGAAAGGATATTCTCATAAGGAAGACGAAGCTGAATGAAAACATCATGGAAATGATGCTGAAAGGGAAATCACAACAACGAAGAAGCAATTATAACATATGAAAGCACAACCTCATTAACCCGGGTTTTACAGGATGTAGAACCCGGGTTAAATTATTTTTGGCTCATTTTTTTATTATAATTAATTGATTATTAAAATAAAATTTAAATTAAAAAATGGATATTACCTGAATGGAAGTTATGATTTCCGATCATGATTCAGTCAATGAATTCGAAGTGCTACAGCTCTATCTTGTCAATCAATGGTCAGCTGCAGAAAAACCTCAATTGCTTTTAAAGGCTTTGCAGCATTCTCATAGTCTGGTGACGGCACGTATCAACGGTCGGCTGGTCGGCTTGGGAAATGCGATTTCAGATGGTTATCTGGTGGTGTATTTCCCACATTTATTGGTTCACCCGGAGGTGCAGCGACAGGGTATTGGTCGTCTGATCATGCAAGAAATGCTGCAACGTTATTCAGGATTTCATCAGAAAATTCTGGTGGCTGATCAGCATGCCACTGAATTTTATAAAGCTCTAGGTTTTGAGCGTGCAGGGCATACAGAAGCGATGTGGATTTATCAAGGAACGGATCATTGAGTTGTCTTGCCAATAATACCGTCCATATTTTTTCTAGTTTTTAATAGATTTTATCATAGCCTTCAGGACGGGTCTTAAAGCGACGGTGGAACCACATATATTGCGTCGGTGCAATGCGCAACTGGCGTTCAATAATCAGATTTACCCGGGTTGCATCATCGACTTCATCCGCACTTGGCAGGTTCTCTACCGCAGGCTCGATCAACACACAGTAGCATGGATCTTTAATATCACCAGTTCGATAAAAATAGAGTGGAATGGCAGCGGCTTTGGTCATTTTTAATAAGCGACGATGTGCAGTGACTGTGGCTGCAGGTACTCCAAAAAAGGGTGCCATCACACCCTGTTTTAAACCAAAATCCTGATCCGGACTGTACCAGATAGCATGGCCATTTTTCAGGTTACGCACCAGACCGCGCATATCATCATGGTCAATCTGGTTGGCATAAATGGTGGCACGGCAGCGGTAAATCAGCATATCGAGCAAGGGATTATTTTGTGGTCGATACACCACATCCGGCTCAAAATACTGTGCACATAAATAACCACCAGCATCCAGCAAAGTCGAGTGGGTACCGAGCAATAAAGCCCCTTTACCTTCTGCCTGAGCCTGCTGGATATGTTCCAGCCCTTCAATCTGTACCCGGCCTTTAAACCATTTTGGACAGTACCAGGCATTCAAGGTCTCAAATACACCGAGCATCTGGTCAATAAAGACCATACGAGCATTGTCCTGAACTTCTTGAGCTGACCATTCAGGGAAACAAACTTCCAGATTGCGAAGCGTGGTTTCACGGCGAGATTTCAAATATTTAAATGCCATCTGGCCGAGTAGACGTGCCAGACGATGCTGAGTCGCCCAAGGTAAGATAGCCAGAATCATCAGAAATACAATACCCACCCAGATGCCCCAGTATTGCGGCAACAGGAATGACCATTGAAATTCACCGGGTTTGTATTCTGGCGTTCGACTCATAAATTCAATATTTGAAATCAAAGATGTCAGCAGTGTAGCAGAAGAGCTTTTTGAAATAAAAAACTGTAAAATAAAAAAGCACCTGTACGAATACAGATGCTTAGTGACTAGGCGATTTAAAGATTAGCCTTTGGTCATATTTTCCAGTTCGTCCCAACGTTCCATTTTTTCCAGCAAAATCTCATCAATTTCACCTAAACGTTCAGAGGCCTTGGTCGCTGCTGCTGCATCTGTGACAAACCACGAGCCATCCGCCAGTTTGTCAGAAAGTTCAGCTTGTTCTTTTTCCAGTGCTTCAATTTCAGCCGGTAACATTTCCAGTTCACGCTGATCTTTGTAGCTGAGTTTTTTCTTCGGAGCCGATGCTACAGGTGTAACTGCTGCTTCAGCTTTGGCCTGAGCTTTTTTGACAGCCATTTTCTGGTCAACCACAGTTTGATCTGGACGTTGTTCCAGATAATCCTGATAGCCACCGACATATTCATCAATATTGCCTTTGCCATCAAAGACCCAGGTTGATGTGACGACATTGTCCATAAAAGCACGGTCATGCGAGATCAGTAGCAGGGTGCCTTTGTATTCCGCCAGCATTTCTTCCAGCAGTTCTAGCGTCACCATATCCAGATCGTTGGTCGGTTCGTCCATCACGATCAGGTTGGATGGTTTCAGTAATAGTTTGGCGAGCAGAATACGGTTGCGTTCACCACCTGAAAGGGCTTTAACTGGCGTACGGGCACGTTCTGGGGAGAACAGGAAGTCTTGTAAATAGCTATAGATATGACGACGTTGGCCATTCACATCGACATGATCTGAACCTTCCGAAACGTTATCTTTAACTGATTTTTCCAGATCCAGCACATTACGTAGCTGGTCAAAATAAGCAATTTCCAACTGGGTACCGGTTTTGACTGTACCGCCATGCTCGATTTCTCCCAGAATGGCTTTGATTAGTGTAGTTTTACCGACACCATTATCACCCACCAGACCGATCCGATCGCCACGCATTACCAGCGCCGAGAAATCATTAATGATCGGTGCATTGTCACCAAACTTCACGCTGAGATGTTCAATCTCGAACACCACTTTGCCTGAACGCTGTGCTTCCTGAGTCGACATGTTGACTTTGCCTTGCTGGAAGCGGCGTGCTTTAGACTCTTCACGCAATTCTTTCAGAGCACGGACACGACCTTCGTTACGGGTACGACGTGCTTTAATGCCTTGACGAATCCAGGCTTCTTCTTCAGCGAGTTTTTTCTCGAACAGGGCATTTTGTTTTTCTTCTGCTTCCAGCTGCTGAGCTTTTAGGTCGAGGTAACGTGAATAGTTGCCTTCATAGCTACGCAAAATGCCACGGTCCAGCTCGACAATACGGGTCGCAATACTGTCCACAAAGGCACGGTCATGCGAAATAAACAGTAAGGTCAGGTTGTTCTGTTCTAGCAGGAATTTTTCCAGCCATTCGATACTTTCGACATCCAGATGGTTGGTCGGTTCGTCGAGTAACAGCACATCTGGTTGGATGAGCAGGGCACGTGCCAACAGAACACGGCGTTTACGGCCACCAGATAGATCGGCCAGATCCGCTTCAGGATCCAGTCCCATTTTACTCAGGATTGAGTTGACCTTAGTTTCCAAAGCCCAGCCATCCAGCTGATCCATCTGATGCTGCAAATGTCCCATGCGGTCACAGGCTTCCATATCACCGAGCACGCAAGCTTCACTGGCTTCATGGTAAGCACGCAACACTTCTGAAGCTTCACCAGCGCCGTCGGCAACAATATCTGCAACCTTGCCGGAATCCATTGGCACGTCTTGGGCCAGCATGGAAATGGTAATGCCATTTTGTAACGAAACTTCACCACTATCCGGGAGTAAACTTCCTTCAATCAGTTTAAGTAAGGTAGACTTACCCTCACCATTACGGCCAATCAAACATACTCGTTCACCGCGTTCCAAATTAAAGTTGGCGCCGTCGAGCAAGGCAGGTCCGCCAAATGCCAGTTGGACATCCCTTAAAGTAATATAGGCCATAATGTTAATGTTTCCTGAAATCCCAAATGAGGACTTAAAATGACTAAACAACAAAATCTAAATGATCAGGCGTCATTTTCCGCACCCATTGAAGATTTGCAAGTGCGAATTGCATTTTTAGATGATTTAGTTGAACAGCTGAATCAGCAGGTCACTCGCCAGAATCTGGAAATTGCCGATTTAAAAAAACAAATGCAGTTGTTATATCAACGTGTTGAGTCTGCAGATTTGTCCGAAGGGATTGATGCTTTTGATCCGGTCACCAACCGTCCACCGCATTATTAATTTACAAATAATTTTTAAAAAGAAAGCAAAAAGAAAGCCCTCCAGTCGCGAGGGTTTTCTTTTAAGCTGGTGAAGCTCGATAAACCTAAACCAAGTCGCTACTTTTATTCCGTCCAAGATGATCTTTAAAATCTAAATATCGTCATGGAAGGTGGAAACTATTTGACCTTTCACACACTTCCTACTCTAATAGTATTTTCTAGCTCAGTTTTTAATCTTGCCTTATGCGCCAAAAAGTTGTCCTTCTTGATCTCGAAAATAACTTTCCTACAGCCAAACTGTTACGTGACATCGTTGAACATTATCCGACCTTGTATCTGTTTAACTGTGCCGGAAAATTCGAGTTTGCTCTAGAAGAACTGACTGAGTTGGCGAGCTGGATCAGCAGTGGACAAATTATCATTCTGGATGTCCCGGAAGCAGAGCATAAGGAATATGAATATGCTGTGATTGTGGGTCAGCTGATGGCTTTGCTGGAAGCAGATACTCAGGTCGAGCTGATCTCAGCTATGGATAGCAGTGAAATGCTGATGCAAATGCTACAGGCTTCAGATATTGATTGCAGCCTGATTCAGGTGTTGCCAGAGAATGCATCAACAGAGACTCAAGATAAACCTAAAATCCAGTTGCCAAGTATTGAAGCCATTAAAGCTAAACCGGCTTTGCAGCTGGTAAAAAAGTACTGTGATGCGCTCGGCAAGATGAGTGGCAAACCGACCACGCTCGAAACCTTAAAAAATTCTGTCACCAATATTCTGCAAGTTTTACCAGCCAAGGCGCAGCATATAGTTGGCATGCTGATTAATCTGAAAATAGTCAAACGCTATGACGAGCAGATCAGTTTCCGTAAAAAAGTGCTGAAACAGTGGAGGCAGCTGGATATCAATGACAACCAACCTGCTGAAAAACCAGCTTTGGATCAGGTGGTCTCGAAGCTTAATCCTGAAGAGCCTGTTGTTGCACCTGCTCAATCTCCAATTCAGTCTGCCCAGCAAGATCTGTTCAAAAACTTTAATAAAATTGATCCGGTACAGCTCGAAGTTGCACGCAAGCTGCGCGAATTACAGGGAAATAAGCCTAAAGATATTTATGAATTACGTGATTTGCTCGAGCAGTTATTTCCAAAGTCAGATGTCCGTCTTTTACTTAAAGAATTGATTGAAAAAGGATATATTTATTGGAATGGTCACGAAGTGTTATATAGTCATGAGATGTTTCTGAATTAGAATAATCTCATGAGGGCATATGAAAAAAATACTGTTACTGGATATTGAAAATCAGCCTAAAACAGAAAATGAGTTACTCAGCCTACTCAAATCTTATGCCCTCGTTTATCTGGTTTATGCAAAATCACCTGTAGCCTTGAGTCTGGATGGATTGCAAAATTTGTCTGATCATGTAGTTCAAAAACGTCTGGTTTTAATTAAAATGCCAAAAACCGGACCTGATGCTGCTGATTTTGGCTTGGCATTTGTAGCCGGGCAGTTGTCTATACAAATGCAGGCATCTGAAGCTGAATTTGATGTCATGTCGAATGATAAGAAATTTGAATATATTGTCGATTTACTCAAAGTGATGGGGTTTCAGGCACAACAGAAGAAAAAAGAAATTCAGTCCACATGTTCCACTAAATTATCTTTAGAGCATATTCATCCAGAAAAAGCCGAATTCAAACTGCTTTTCGCTGCGGTTAAACTGTTAGTGAAAAATCAGCCCAAACAATTTAACTCTCTAAATAATGCTTTAAAGTCTTGGCTAAAAGGCACTTCTGCCACTATCAAACAGGTCATTGGCCAGTTAAAAAATTATCAGCTGATTCAGATTCAGGATCAAAAAGTAAGTTATGAGCTAAACCGGATGCGCGAACTGTTAAAACTGGAAGCGCTCAAACAATCGAAACCCATAGCGATTACTTTACCGAGTATTGCTGATATTCAGTTAAAGCCTCATTTACAGCGGGTCAAAATCTATAGTGATTATCTGGCGAAGAGTGAAAGTAGCCGTCCGGCCAAAACTGCAAGTTTATTAAATTCAGTACGCTCAATCTTAGGCTTAGAACACCAGCAAGTGGCGCAAGATTTCATTCAGGTTTTAAAGAAGCAGGATATTCTCAAACAGGACAATACCAAGCTGATTTATAACAGCCAGCTCATACAGGCTTGGGCTAATCTGGATGAGTCCTGCCTGATTCCAATGGCGATACAACCGCATATCATCAATCAGCCAAACACTGAAATCTTATCTTAAAACAAAGACGTAAAAGTAATAAGTACAGAGAATAAAATAGTATTTCGCAAGCGGTGCTTGCCTTTTATAGCGGGCTTATGCAAATCTAATATAAGAACATAAAGGTTGAACTATGGAAAATACCGGAATCTGGGTGGCAGTTGTCATCATCGTTTTCGTACTGGGGTCTATTTTTGGTCTGCGTGTGAGTCCCAGAGAAAAGGCATTAGGACTCATGCGTGATAAAGCCCGCAAGATGGGTTTACATCCACGTCTGGTGGTTGCACCTGACTGGACCAATATTCCCAAGGTGACTGAAAGTCGTGCCAGTATGGTGGCCTATTATAGTGTGCTGCTTCCAGATGCCCGTTTACCGCTGATGCGTGCCCGCGTGGTTGATAACAAACTTGAACTGGTGCATGGGGATGACAAATTTAAAGATTTTCCCATTGCATTAAAGGGCATTTATGCTATTGATATGCAGGCAAACTGTGTAGGACTCTATTGGGATGAAGAATCTGATCTTAGAGCCACACAACTTGATGGCATCAAGGCACTATTACATTCTTTGGCTGAACTTTAATTTTAGAAATAAACAGGATTAAACGGTTAATATGGCGAACGCTCCTCGGTCCACATCAAAAAGCAGCACGGCGAAGTCTTCCGACGCTGGAAGTAAACGTGCCTTGGTGATTGTGGAGTCGCCTGCAAAAGCGAAAACAATCAACAAGTATCTCGGTTCAAACTACATCGTGAAATCTTCGGTGGGTCATGTGCGTGACTTGCCAACGGGCGGCTCTGCGAAAACTGCAGAGAAAAAACCGGTGACCCGAACCAAGCTGACTGAAGCAGAAAAAGCGGAAAAATCACAGCAGGCGTTGATTAACCGGATGGGTGTCGATCCAGAACATGACTGGAAAGCCAAATATGAAGTCCTTCCGGGCAAGGAAGGCGTAGTCGCTGAACTGAAAAAACTGGCATCGCAAGTCGATGAAGTGTATCTCGCAACGGATTTGGACCGTGAAGGGGAAGCGATTGCCTGGCACTTAAAAGAAGTGATCGGCGGCGATGATTCACGCTACCAGCGTGTGGTCTTTAACGAAATTACCAAAAATGCCATTCAGGAAGCGTTTAAACAGCCCTCACGTCTAGATACCAATAAGGTTAATGCCCAGCAGGCGCGCCGTTTCCTGGACCGTGTCGTCGGCTTCATGATTTCGCCACTGCTCTGGGAAAAAATTGCCCGTGGCCTGTCTGCGGGACGTGTACAGTCTGTCGCTGTAAAGCTGGTCGTGGAACGCGAACGTGAAATTCGTAAGTTCATTCCTGAAGAATACTGGCAGGTTTTTGCAGATACTAAATCCAAGAAAGATGATATTCGTCTGGAAGCGGCCAAGCAAAATGGCAAGACTTTAAAGCTGCATAATAAAGCTGAAACTGATGCTTTACTGAATCTGATTAAAGACGCTGAATATAAAGTTATTAGCCGTGAAGATAAACCGACCAAGGTCAATCCAAGCGCGCCGTATATCACGTCTACCTTGCAACAGGCTGCAAGTACCCGCCTAGGTTTCTCGGTGAAGAAAACCATGATGCTGGCGCAGCGCCTGTATGAAGCTGGTTTCATTACCTATATGCGTACTGACTCCACCTTCCTGAGTGATGATGCAGTCAATATGGTGCGTGGTCATATCGAGTCTGAATATGGCGAGAAATATCTGCCAGCCAAGCCGAACCGTTATGGTAATAAAGCTGGCGCACAGGAAGCCCACGAAGCCATTCGCCCATCTAATGTCGCGCTGAAAGGCGACAGCCTGGCTGGAGTGGAACGTGATGCACAGCGTCTGTATGACCTGATCTGGCGTCAGTTTGTAGCTTGTCAGATGACACCAGCAGAATACCTGTCATCGACTATTTTAGTAGATGCCAATGGTGTCGAGCTGAAAGCCAAAGGTCGTACCTTGGTATTTGATGGTTTCACCAAAGTTCGTGGTCAGAACAAATCTGACGATGATGTACTGTTACCGGCAGTGAAAGTTGGTGAAGTACTAAAACTGGAAAAACTAGACCCATCTCAACATTTCACCAAGCCACCTGCTCGTTTTACTGAAGCATCTTTAGTCAAAGAGCTTGAGAAAAAAGGTATTGGTCGTCCTTCGACTTATGCTGCCATTATCTCGACCATTCAGGATCGTGGTTACGTAAAATTGGAAAACCGTCGTCTCTTTGCTGAGAAGATGGGTGAGATCGTCACAGATCGTCTGGATGAAAGTTTCAATAACCTGATGAACTACGACTTTACTGCAGACCTTGAAGGTCAGCTGGATAAAGTGGCAGATGGTGAACGCAACTGGAAAGATCTGTTAGACAGCTTCTATGGTGATTTCAAGAAACGTCTGACCAATGCTCAGGGTGAAAACGGCATGCGCCGCAATCAGCCTGTAGAAGTTGAAGCTGTACACTGTAAAGAATGTGACCGTCCGATGCAGATTCGTACCGGCACAACAGGTGTCTTCCTGGGCTGTTCAGGTTATAACCTGCCACCGAAAGAACGTTGTAAAGGTACATTGAACCTGACTCCGGTTGAATCTCTGGCAGCACTGTCTGATGATGACACAGCAGAAACTGCTGACCTGATGTCGAAAAAACGTTGTCCAGTCTGTGGCACTGCAATGGACAGTTATGTGATTGACGGTGGCCGTAAACTGCATATCTGTGGTAATAACCCGGACTGTACAGGTTATGAGCTGGAAGAGGGCGAATTCAAGATCAAGGGTTATGATGGCCCAACTATTCCATGTGACAAATGTGATGGTGAAATGCAGCTGAAAACCGGTCGTTTTGGTCCATATTTTGCCTGCACCAGCTGTGAAAACACCCGAAAAGTTTTGAAGAATGGTCAGCCAGCGCCTCCGCGCGTTGATCCGATCAAGATGGAACACCTGCGTTCAACCAAGCATGACGATTTCTTTGTTCTGCGTGATGGTGCCGCAGGTCTGTTCCTGGCAGCCAGCAAGTTCCCGAAAGTCCGTGAAACTCGTGCACCAAAGGTCGCAGAACTGCGTACTGTAGCGGATCAGCTAGATCCAAAATATCAGTTTATTTTGCAGGCACCAGATGTGGATCCTGAAGGAAATCCAACCTTGGTGAAATTCAGCCGTAAGAACCAGTCTCAATATATTGGTTCGGAAACCCCTGAAGGCAAGCAAACCAAATGGTCGCTGGTCTATCAGGATGGCAAATGGGTTGAGGCCTAAGCTATAAGACATCAAGAAAATGCTGACGAAAGTCGGCATTTTTTTATGACTAAGTATTTTTGATCAACACAGTTCTAGGATATTCTAGGCGTTAAATAATAAAAGATTAAAATAGGAATCATGCATGACTTGGCTAGATAAATTCCTGTTCTTAAGTATTGGATTAGGATCTATCCTCTATTTCATGCTTAAAAAGATTAATGAAATGGGTATTCCTATGGATCGGGGAATGCTGATGATTCTGGTGATTATTATGTCACTGGTTAGTTTGAGCTGTGTTTTATATCTGCGCTCTGAAGATCAAAAAACGAAACAAAAATAAAATTTAAATTAACTCTCTATTGGCGTGTTCATATGTGGAAAAAGATCCGAATCCTGATTCTATTGATGATTTTGTTTGTGGTGGCAGTAAATGCTTATCGAGATCAGAATCAGGACTGGAACAAACCAATCTTTGTTCTGTTGCATCCGATCAATGCAGATGGATTGGCGACCACACAGCAATATATCCAGCAATTGTCTGCTCAGGATCTAAAAGGAACACAAGAATATCTGGAAAAAGCGGCCCAGCAGTACCGTGGACAGCCCACTTATTTTTATTTTAATCTGGGGCGTGAACTTAAAGAATTGCCGCCTAAAGTGCCGGAGCAGGCCTCCTTACTTGGCAATATTTTATGGAGTCTGAAATTCCGTTTCTATGCCTGGCAACAGCAGCAAGGTTCAGATCCTTCATCGAATGTTACTCTCTTTTTAAATTATTATGATCCTGCACACACCCAGCAATTAAAACATTCAACGGCTCTGCAAAAAGGCCGAATCGGTTCAGTCAATCTATTTGCTTCAAGCAGACAGTCTGACCAGAATAAGATTGTCCTAGTGCATGAATTACTGCATGCCTTTGGCGCTTCAGATAAATATGATCTCGCCACAGGCCAGCCGCTATATCCAGTGGGTTATGCCAATCCGAATCAGCAGCCTTTATTTCCCCAAGCCAAAGCTGAGCTGATGGCAGGGCACATCCCAGTATCGCAAAGCACCAGTAAAATGCCGGAATCTTTAAATCAAACCCTGATTAATGAAATCACGGCGGTTGAACTTGGCTGGAAAAAATAATTAACGAAGTGCTGAATAAACCGGCATAACTTACTATTTTTATAGATAAACTCAGTGAATTTCTAACAAATTTATCCATGATTTAAGAGCATAATCAAAGTCATAGCCAATGACTTGAGAAGAATATGAAGACTGTTGGAAATGATCTTGTTCGGCATCAATTGCATGAAAACCGTAAATGGTATTTAGGCTTGGGTGCCTTATTAGTGTTATTTGGAATCGTACTGTTAGCGTCGCTGCCTTTTGCCACCTTATCCATCGTATTCCTGTTTGGTGTCCTGATGATGATAGGTGGAGTGGTTCATCTGATCGCCGGGATTAAAATCTTCGATGGGGCATTTCGCTGGCTCTGGCTGCTATTCGGTATTATCTATTTTATTGCGGGCTATTATGCCTTTAGCACGCCAGCGAAAACTGCGATTGTACTGACCCATCTGCTTGCGATTGCTTTGATTGTGGCGGGAATAATTCGCGTCTTCAATGCTTTTATCTTTAAAGCATTCCGCGGCTGGGGCTGGACTTTATTTTCCGGGATTTTAACTTTAGTTACAGGTATCCTGATTCTATTGTCACCGAATGCACCGTTCTGGGTTCTGGGCGCTTTTCTGGCAATCGATATTTTGTTCCAGGGGATTAACTATCTGACTTTGGCTTCCTATATCAAGCATCGTGTACCAAAAAGCTCTGCAAATCTTTAAGTAAGACCAGCGTAAAAAAGAGTGCAATGAGCGCTCTTTTTTATTGGCATGTTCAGCTTTGCCTGTAAGATGGGTATGCATTTCAAATTAGTATAAAACCTATAACCCGGCCGATTATATTCATGAAAACCTTTGTTCTAGCTCCCGACTCATTTAAGGAAAGTATGACTGCCGAGCAGGCCTGTCAGGCGATGTAGCGTGGTATTTTGCAGGTCTTTCCTGACGCAAATTGTATTACTGTACCAATGGCAGATGGTGGTGAGGGAACTGTGGATGCATTAATCTCAAGTCTAAAGGGTAAACGAGTAACGTGCCAAGTCACTGGGCCATTAGCCAGTCAGTCGATCGAAACTTACTTTGGCTTGGTTGATGCTGGTCAGACCGCAGTGATTGAAATGGCCAAGGCCAATGGCATTCATCTACTGGCAAGTTCTCAACGTAATCCGATGCTGACCTCGACCTATGGCACAGGTGAAATGATTAGGAATGCGTTGGATCTTGACGTAAAAAAAATCATTATTGGACTTGGTGGTAGTGTGACCAATGACGGTGGTGCTGGAATGGCTCAGGCTTTAGGAGTCTCATTTTTAAATCCTGCAGGAGAGCCAATTCAGGTCTGCGGTGGTAATCTGGATCAGATTGATCAAATTGATTTTTCCCAGCTCGATGCTCGTTTAAAAAATACAGAAATCCTGATCGCTTCAGATGTGAATAATCCACTCTGTGGACCGAATGGTGCTTCAGCGATCTTTGGGCCGCAGAAGGGAGCAACTTCACAGATGGTGCAGCAACTGGATCGAAATCTAAGTCATTTTGCTGATCTGGTAGAAGCAGGTTTAGGTATTTCTAAAAGAAACATTCCAGGTGCTGGTGCAGCCGGTGGTTTGGGCTTTGGATTAATGGCTTTTGCTGGAGCAAAGCTGCAATCCGGTGTAGCGTTAATTATGGAACAGAATAGGCTAGCGGAAAAAATTGCGGATGCAGATTATGTCTTCACTGGCGAGGGCAAGATCGATCATCAGACTGCTTTAGGCAAAACCCCGTTTGGCGTAGCTCAGGTTGCCAAGCAATTGAATAAGCCGGTAATTGCGTTTGCAGGTTTGGTCGGTGAGAGGATTGAGTCACTGTATCAGGTTGGTTTTAGTCAGATTGTCGGGATTAATCTACCAGATTATTTATTAGAAAATGCTTTAAAGAACGCAGAATTCAATCTGGAAAAAGCGGTTGCTCAAACTGTTCAGAATATTCAGGAACAGGGTGTTTGAGTAAGATGGTCATTGCTGCAAAAGCTTTATAAAAAGAAAAATATAAACGCGTAAGCGGATTTTACTTTTCCGGGGTGAGAATCCTCAAAATATATTTTGAGTTCGCAAGGTAACAAAAATCCTTTGCTGGATTGCGGGTATATCCCTATACCCCGATCCAGCAGACGGTATCTATGCCGTCAACCCTATAGTGAATTAAGAATAAAAGTTCGGTCTGTTTCAGAGCAGCTCAAAGCTATAATAAGAGTGATCTGTTAAACTACACCTATCCACAAATTGATGAGTGACCATGAGTTTAGCCTCCCTGATAGATGAACTGAATCCGCAACAAAAGCAAGCTGCGACGACAGAAGCAAATCACAGTTTGGTTTTGGCTGGGGCAGGCTGTGGCAAGACCAAAACTATCGTGGCACGTGCAGCTTATCTGATTGATCAAGGTGTACCAGCGAATCAGATCCAGATTCTGACCTTTACCCGTCGTGCGGCGAGTGAAATCGTGGCACGGGTGGAACTGGCACTCGGTGAACAGGCCAAAGGCTTACGTGCATCGACGTTCCATACCTTCTGTATGTATCTGCTGCGCCGGATTCCAAAGGCTTTTGGACTGGAACAGTTTTCAATTATTGACCGTGATGATCAGCTGATGATGTTCCGCCTGATTCGCGGGCGTGATGACAAGAAAAATCCGAATTACCTGCCGAAGCCACAGGAACTCTGTGACCTATATTCCTTTGCGCGGAATACCCGGCAAAAACTGAGTCTGGCTTTGGAAAAACAGATGCCGGAATATCTGGCGCTGAAAGACCAGATTGCCGACATCATGAAAGAATATGAAGCGCGTAAGCGTGCGCGTAGCTTTCTGGATTATGACGATATCCTCGCTGTAGTGGCGACTGCTTTGGCGCAGTCTGAAGGTCTGGTGGACTATGTGGCTTCGATCTGTCGACATATGCTGGTGGATGAAATGCAAGATACCAATCCACTGCAATGGGCATTGCTGGAACCGCTGAAAGAACATATTAGCCTGTTCTGTGTCGGTGATGATGCCCAGTCTATTTATGGTTTTCGTGGTGCAGACTTTGAAAATATTCACCATTTCAAGGAGCGGGTTCCAGACGCACAAATCTTTAAGCTAGAAAAAAATTACCGCTCAACTCAGGAAATTTTGGATCTATCCAACTGGCTGCTGGATCAGTCCGAAATCAAATATGACAAGCGGCTGGATGCGCATCGTGGTGAAGGCATTAAGCCGAAGATGCATATTTTCCCGAACGAGTTTGATGAAGCCAAATGGATCGCGATTGATATCAAAGAGCGTCATTATCTGAACGGAAATAAATGGTCGGATCATATGGTACTGGTGCGTTCCAGTTTTGCCGCACGACATATTGAAGCAGCCTGTATTGCAGCCAATGTACCTTACCGATTCATTGGCGGGATGAAACTCTTAGAAACTGCACATGTAAAGGATCTGCTCAGCCTGTTGCGTGTGGTGGCGAACCCGCTGGACGATATTGCCTGGATGCGCTTTTTGACATTATGGAATGGTGTCGGTGATGTCGGTGCAAGCAAACTGTCACAGCAGCTTTTAGCTGAGCCAGAGATGGAAAAGATTGCCGACAAGCTGGAAAAATTTGGCAAGATCCCGCTAGAAACCATTTTGATCATGAAGCAAATGGCGGTACTCAAAACCGAAGTACAGGCCTGTGTTGGTCTGGCAGTACAGGCGATTGAAGCACAACTGGCCGAGAACTATAAAAAGGACTGGAATCGCCGTCAGGGTGATTTTGAATTGGTTAAACAGCTAGCTTCTAAACATGCTCAAGTGAGTGAATTTCTGGAAGAGTATGTGCTCGATCCGGTCTCTATTTCTGAAATTGAACGCCAGTCGGATACGGATGTAGTGACCCTCATTACCATTCACTCGGCCAAGGGTACGGAACAGAAAGTCTGTTATGTGGCCAATGTCACGCCGGGACAATATCCGCATGCACGGGCGCAAGGGGATTTCGATGATGTCGAGGAAGAGCGTCGTGTGCTCTATGTAGCGTTGACTCGTGCACAGAATGAGCTGATTCTGACCAAACAAAACCTGAATCACTGGGCGCGTGAAACGGTAGATGAGCAGGGGCGTAAAATTGAAAGCTATTTTCTCAATGATTTGACCCGCAATTTATGTGTCACAGAAACCCATTACAAAACCCGTCAACAGACTGTGAAAAGTGCTTTAATTGAACGCCAATCGATTAATTTAGATTTTGGGATTGATCTCGATTAAACTATCCCTTCTGGGTTTGACGCAAAAAGTAGAGTAGGCACGTGCTTTTTGATTATTTTTGCCTATCTTCTTAAGGTTATCCGATGAAAATTTTAGTTCGTAACTTGGCACGTACAGTAACAGAAGCTGAATTACTGACCCTGTTTCAGCAATACGGTACTGTTGAATCTTGTACGCTGGTCATGGATGCAGAAACAGGTAAGTCTAAAGGTTTTGCTTTCGTAGAAATGCCACATGGCCGTGAAGCTGTCAAAGCAATTAAAGGTTTAAATACACTGCGCCTGCATGGTCAGGGAATTCGTGTGAAGCAAGCTGAAGAAAAGCCACAAGCTTAAATAACAGCTGATAAAAAGAGCATGTGTGATGCTCTTTTTTTTGCCTTTAAAAAGGCTTGGATTTTTTACTGAAGGGTAAATATCAGCAGTCTGAAGTATCAAGATCATGCAGAATAGAGTGGCAGCGTAGACAATCTTGCATTGCGTAATGCGGGCGTACGTTTTACTTTATAAGAGCCAAAATTTGTTTTAATGCTTAGGAAATTTCGATGACACGAGTTGCTCGCTATCATGCGGACCGTACCAATCAAAAACTTTATTTCGCCCGTCTGGCCTGTCAGCAGGCTGAACAGACTGATCATGTGCAGCAGGCACAAGCTTATCGTGAAGCTGCTGTATTCCATCTGCATGGGGCACTGCTGGCCTTTTTACAGGAACTGGTACGTTATTACCGTCTGAATGACCTGAACCCGACGCTGAAATCGATTGAAGAGCTCATGGCGGCTAAGGGTCAGGTGTCACCTGAAGTGACCGTATTACAGCATTTATCCAAAGATGGTTTTTTGGCTGAACTGAAACGTGCTTACCGTCTCTGCCAATATGCGCCAGAGCCAAGTTCGCCACAACCCGAAGACGAAACTTCTTCAAATCTCATCATTAAAGTCACACAGACACCACAAGCCTGGTTACCTGATACTGCTATATTACGAGAATGGCATCGTGACCTGACGCAGCTTATTGATGGTTTTCGTAATGAGATGGTTGAATTTTAATCTGATCAGCTGTACTTGAAATTGCGATTATTAACCCTATATCAATTACTCTAATGATGCAAAGTGCAATCGCTCTTTGCCACCATGTTGAACATGGAGGATATATGTCTATAGAACAGTTGAAAGATTTATTTGGTAATCAAGACGCGATTTTGGAACTCGTTCAACTTGAAGGTGGCGCGTTGGCATTACGAAATGCGGGCTCAAAAAAACAGCCATTAGTCATGATTCAGTTTAATGACGAGGTGAAAGCCCTGTTGGGTGATCAAACGCCTGTGATTGCACAACACATGATTCAGGCCGCTTTATATGGTTTGCTGGAACAGCAGGTCAATGAATGGCAAGCTGAAGTTGTGGATGAAGAGCCCAAATATATGAGCTAAATTGCCTACCCTGGCGAGCAGAAAAGCACACTCGAAGTGTGCTTTTTTTGTGTTTATAGAATGAAAAAATAAAGAATAAGAGAAAAATTAAGTCTGTTAAACAGAAAAGTAATCTGAAATTTTATGATTTGCCGATATGATAAATTCCAGTTCAATCAAAAAAAGAAGTTGCCAATTCTGACAACTTCTTTAAGAAATCAGCCTGAATAATGCGTAGGTGGATGGTTATGCGCAATCTCGATCTGGTTCAAAATATGATTACTCATATTTCTCGCCATTTCCTCTTTGGCATAGTACACCTCGCCAATATTGTCACGGCGAATCACTTCAGCTTCTTCCTTGCTTTCCGCACATAGCAGAATCTGAATAGCAGGGTTGAGGGTCTTGGCAATATCCACGATTTTGTGGATATCAATAATATCCATTGGTGAGATCACCAGTAGACGTGCATGCTGGATATGAGCCTGAATCAGCACACCAGGTTCAGTTGCGACACCAGAAACTGCAGCAATGCCTTTTTTACGCAAGTTCTCTACGATCTCACGGTTTTCTTCGGCAATGACTACCTTAATATCTTGCTCCATTAGGGATAGGGTAATGCGACGACCAACTTCACCATGCCCGACAATCACCACCTGATCGCGCAGATAGTCCTGTGAGACTTCATCCGGTAGCATGGCAAGCGGGTCACCACTACGCTCCAATAAGCGCGCCAGAGACGAACGTTCGCGAATCCATTTCTGTACCGGTTCCACTGCCGAGAAAATAAATGAGTTTAGGGTAATTGAAATCAGGGCACCCGCCAGAATCAGGTTTTGCCCATCGAGTGACAATAGATTCAGTGATACGCCAAGCGCGGCCAGAATAAAAGAGAATTCACCGATTTGTGCCAGAGAAGCACCGACAGTGAGTGCCGTATTGATTGGATAGCGGAAGAACAGCACCAGTGCCATAGCCGCGATGGTTTTACCGATCATGATAATACCGAGCACCGCCAATACATGAAGCGGCTGATCCATCAGAATACGCGGATCAAACAGCATACCGACGGACACAAAGAACAGAATCGAGAAGATTTCACGCAGCGGTAAGGTTTCTTCTTCGGCACGGTGGCTGAAGTCAGACTCTTTCACTACCATCCCGGCAAAGAACGCACCGAGTGCCATGGATACGCCAAAGACCTTATAAGCCCCAAAGGCAATCGATACGGCTGCAGCTACGACGGTTAAGGTAAACAGCTCACGTGAGCCTAAACGTGCCACCACCTGCATGATCATTGGCACTAAACGTTTACCAATAATCAGCATGAAAGCAATAAAGCCGGCTACTTTGAGCAAGGTAATGCCTAAGGTGATCCAGACATTCTGATCGCTACTACTACCTTCCAATGCCTGACCACCGAGCAATACTGCGGTTGCAGGTAGCAATACCAATGCCAGCACCATGACAAGATCTTCAACCAGAAGCCAGCCGACTGCAATTTTCCCGTTAATGGATTCGAGCAGGCCACGATCACCCAGAGCTTTGAGAAGTACAACAGTACTGGCACAGGATAGGCTTAAACCAAAGATCAGGGCAGAGCCGAAATTCCAGCCCCAGAGCATGGAGACCCCGACCCCGAGCAGTGTTGCGACTGCGATCTGCAATACCGCACCCGGTAAGGCAATACGCCTGACCTGCATCAGGTCATTCAGAGAAAAGTGCATCCCGACACCAAACATCAGGAACATGACGCCAAGTTCGGCCAGCTGGTTCGCCAGATGCACATCTCCGACCACGCCTGGGGTGTTCGGGCTAATCAGAATCCCGGCAACCAGATAACCAATCAGTGGGGGAAGGCGTAGACGTGCAGCGATATAGCCAAAAACCAGGGCCAAGCCAAAACCGACAGCTAACAGGATAATGAGCTCTACGTCATGTGGCACTAAACACTCCTTTAAAGTAAATTTTATGAAATTTCAGTTTTTTATGGGAAATAAGCACAGAAAATGCCAGAAGAAACAGAAAGTTTATCAAGCCGCATAAAAAAAATGCAAAAAAAAACGACCGGGAAGGTCGCTTTTTTCAAAAAACTAAAATTATTTGATTTTAGCTTCTTTGAAGATTACGTGTTGACGGATTTTTGGATCAAATTTTTTGATTTCCATTTTTTCCGGCATAGTACGTTTGTTCTTAGTAGTGGTATAGAAATAACCTGTACCAGCTGAAGAAACTAAGCGAATCTTATCACGCATTGTCCTGACTCCTTACTTAGATCTTTTGACCTTGAGCACGAAGGTCAGCAACAACCTTTTCAATGCCCAATTTGTCGATAATACGCATACCTTTAGTGGTTAAACGAAGACGTACAAAACGTTTTTCGCTTTCTAACCAGAAACGGTGGTGGTGCAGGTTCGGCTCGAACCGGCGCTTAGTTTTGTTGTTGGCGTGTGAGACGTTGTTACCAACGACTGGACGCTTGCCGGTAACTTGGCAAACCTTAGACATGGTGTAACTCCATTGATTTAGCCAACAGCAAATCTGTATGGCCAGTCAAAAATAAACGGATTGAATTCATTCAAGGGGCGTTTTATATCAAAAATGCGCTTAAAAGACAAGCGATTTTGTCTAAAACGAAGCATGAGCCCGTGTGATAGCTCATGCCTTGATCATTTATCGAAGAAGTGTCTTCGAAATCAGCTTATGGATCGGCTTATTAAACGGAGGCAGAATGTATTTCAAGCTATACAGCTTAGGATTCGACATTACTGACCGTTCATGCGACAAACTGAAGAAGCCTTCTGGCCCATGATATTTACCCATACCGGAAGCACCGACACCACCGAATGGCAGGTCATCCTGTGCGACATGGGTTAATACAGTATTTTGCCCGAAATGCCCTGAATGGGTACGCTGTGCGACATAATCAGCACGCGCCTGATCAAAGTCGAAATAGTATAATGCAAGTGGACGCGGACGGCTATTAATAAAGTCGATAACGTCGTCAATTTGATCATATTCCATGATCGGCAGGAGCGGTCCAAAGATTTCATGCTGCATAATCTGCATGCTTGGCATGACATTGGTCACGATGGTCGGTGCAATTTTACGCAGGTCTGCTGGCGATTCATTACGCGGATTAATTTCAATAATCTGCGCGCCTTGCTCACGGGCATCATCCAGATAACCTTGCAAACGATTGTACTGCTTGTCATTGATAATCGAGGTGTAATCCTGATTATGGCTGATGTCCGGATACATGCTTTCGACACAGGCTTTAAAATGATCGATAAACTCGGCAGTTTTGCCACGTGGCAGGAACATATAATCCGGCGCTACGCAGGTCTGTCCGGCATTCCAGAGCTTGCCCACGGCAATACGCTGAGCCACATCACGCAGGTCAATCGATGGATGCACCAGTACAGGGGACTTGCCACCCAGTTCCAGGATTACCGGTACCAGATTTTCAGCCGCCGCTGCCATCACGGTTTTACCGACAGCTGTTGAACCGGTAAAGATCATCTTGTCAAAAGCCAGTCGGCAGAAGGCATCAGACACCGTACCGCCACCATTCACCACGGCAACCAGTTCTTTAGGAAAGGCTTCAGCTAAGGCTTTTTCCAATACCTTGCCAAAAGCAGCCGATGAACTGGAAATTTTGATCATGGCATGGTTACCCGCAGCCAACGCACAGATCAGAGGGCCGATGGATAATAATAAAGGGTAGTTCCACGGTGCGATGATGCCGATCACACCTAGAGGTTGATATTGCACCCAGGCTTTTGCCGGCTGGTGAATAATCCCAACATGACGTTTGGACGGTTTCATCCAGCCGGTCAGGTTTTTGCTGTAATATTTAATATGTTCAAGACAAGTCAGTAACTCGCCAATTTTGGTTTCCCCGACAGAGCGGTTACCATAATCCTGATTAATTGCATCGGCAAATTGATCTTGATACTTAACTAAGATACGCTTAAGCCGAGCTAAACGATCGATACGTTCCTTTGCAGTCGGCAGTGGGTAGCGTAAGTAGGCGTGTTTTTGTTGAGCCAGAATTTCATTGAGGTGCTGGCTATCAAGAAAATGTGGTGTCATTGAAGTTGTTTTTGTGTGACTGTTCATGCCGCACTACCATTATTCAAAATCGATTAATTAATTTTTAGAGCAAATACTCTAATTAGTCAAGTTACTTTGTGTGTTAGCCTTACTAATGCATGAACTGAATGGTTATTTTAGGATGTCCCAAACCAAAACGTTAAAAACCAAAGAGCGTATCTTACAGCTCAGCTTGCAGTTGTTTAATGAACGTGGCGAACGATCTGTAACCACCAACCATATTGCTGCTGAACTCGGCATGAGTCCGGGTAATCTGTATTATCACTTCCGTAATAAAAATGAAATTATCAAGGAACTGATGGAGCAGTATCAGCATCAGACGCTGGAAATGCTGGCACTTCCGGAAGACCGTGCTCTGGATGCCAATGACAAGATTCATTATTTTCAGGTACTGAGCAGTCAGCTTTGGGCTTATCGTTTTCTGCACCGTGATGTATACCATCTGGTCGAAAATAACGAAGATTTCCGCAAGCTTTATCCACGCTTTGCCGGACAGGTCATGCAGCAGGGACAAAAAATTTATAAAGCCTTTGTAAATGCCGGCCTGATGGAAATGACTGATTCAGAAATTGAAGCGCTGATCATTAACCTCTGGATCGTACTGACCAACTGGACCAACTTCCTGTATATGTCGGGACATATTACCGATTCCAACACTCTGGAAGAAAAATGGGTCTGGCAGGCACTGCGTCAGATGGTGTTCCTGGAAGGTGCTTATCTGCGTGGTGAAAGCCGTCAGACGTATGAAAGCTTACTTAACTCGTTCGGTTCTTCAGAGCTATTTGCCAGTCTGTCGTCGCCTAAACCGCCTGAATCTGAACAAACTATTCAGAATATCTAAGAAACGCGTTAGAATACTCGGCTTATTTTTTTAATTTAACTAATTAGTGACCTTAACCAACATGAATATGACGACTGCTAATACCGCACGTTTATTGATTACTTGTGAAGACAAGCCGGGCATCGTGCAGGCTGTTTCAAGCTTCTTGTATCATCAGGGTGCCAACATTACGGCGCTTGATCAATACGCGACAGCAGCGCAGGGCGGACGTTACTTCATGCGTGTTGAGTTTGAACTGGACAATCTGCAAAGCCGTAAAGAAAGCCTGTTGCAGACTTTTGCTGGTAATGTTGCAGAGCGCTATGGCATGCACTGGCGTCTGGCACTGGTCAGTGATGTGAAAAAGGTCGGTATTCTGGTTTCTAAAGTCGACCATGCGTTGCTAGAGCTGTTATGGCGTCATGCACGCGGCGGTCTGCCATGTGAAATCACTAAAGTGGTATCTAACCACGAGACTCTACGTGAATCAGTAGAAAACTTTGGTATTCCGTTTGAAGTGGTTCCTGTGACCAAAGAGAACAAACGTGAAGCCTATGCACAGATTGATGAACTGATGCAGGGCAACGATCTGCTGGTATTAGCCCGTTATATGCAGATTCTCGATGAAGAGTTCGTAAGTAAATGGGAAATGAAAGTGATCAATATTCACCATTCATTCCTGCCAGCGTTCGTGGGTGCTAATCCTTACAAACAGGCTTATGACAAAGGTGTAAAACTGATCGGTGCAACTGCACACTATGTGACAGCTGATCTGGATCAGGGTCCAATCATCGAGCAGGATGTAGAGCGTGTGAACCATGACTTTACTGTTGAACAGCTGCGTGAATTGGGTCAGGATGTTGAACGTAATGTGCTGGCACGTGCAGTGAGATGGCATCTGGAAGACCGTGTGATTGTCGACGGCAATAAAACTGTCGTGTTCCAATAAGCGCTTGCATCTCGGTTTAAAAAAGGCATACTTTAAGTATGCCTTTTTTTTGTTTGAAACAAAAATAATGGAGAAAAGTGGGATTAGTAGTTGCAAATGAAAACACTTCTCATTTATTATTGGCGTACTTTAATTGTGCTAACCGATGAGCTTGATAGTTTGTTTCGCATCATCTCTTCGAGGTAAATAGATTTAATGAGTCAAGTTGCTGCTCCCATGACACCACCACCGTCAAATCAGATGAAAAAGAAAGTCGTTTCTATTCTGGCTGCGGTTCTAGTTGGACACGTGGGTCTTTTATGGGCAGTCAGCCAGATGAAAGCACCTGAACTGAAACCAGTCGATAAAGAGCCTCTAAAAGTCCGTTTCGTCAAACTTCAGGAAGCCCCAAAACCTTTACCACCGAAGCCAAAGCCGCCAGAGCCTAAACAAGAGCCACCAAAGCCGAAAGAAGTTAAAATTGTAGAAAAACCGCTGCCACCGCCACCCAAAAAAGTAGAAAAAATTGAGCAGGTGAAAAAAGCAGAAACGCCTAAACCTGTTACTGCACCGCCAGTTGAGGCCAAACCGGCACCAAGTCCAGTGGTTCCTGCGGTTGTGACTGAAACTAAAAAAGTGGCACCTGTACCTACGCCGGTTGCGCCACCAGCACCTGTCGCACCGCCGACTCCGCCTGCACCGCCAGCACCGAAAAGTGTGGCAATTGGCGGCGGCGTATCCTGGCAGCGTGCACCAAAAGTGTCGCTCTCGGCAGGAGAGTTAAAATCAGCCTGTTCATTGGTGGTGGATGTATCTGCAAATGAGCAGGGAAAAGTGGTTTCTGCGACCGCACGAAATTCAAGTTGTAGCCCGGCCGTCACGCGCAAAGTCGAATCAGCGGTACGTCGTGCACAACTGACCAAATATGTTGAAAATGGCGTGGCTTATCCAACCCGTGTGGAACAGCCTTTCGATTTTCAGATTACCAAATAACGGCTAACCCATTAGGAGTTCGAATATGAACTTTTCAGTTTATTGGCAACACGCTGATGCAGTCAGTAAAACACTGTATTTCGTGTTATTGGCAATGTCGATTGCGACATGGACCATTTTTGTGCTGCGTTTAATGGGCACTCGCCAACTTAAACAGATTGCCTATGCTCAGTTATCTAAAGCATTAGGACAATTGAAAAATAAAATGGCTCCTTTGGCATTTGAACAACGTAAAGCTGTAGCTGAACAGGCTTTGTTACGTCAGATCGCATTAGAAAAAGGCAATGCAGAAAAAGGTGTATCCGTCCTAGGTACCATCGCTTCAATTTCACCCTTTGTCGGTCTGTTCGGTACAGTATGGGGGATCTTCCACGCACTGGTTGCCGTGGGTAAGAGCGGTCAGGCAGGTCTGGCACAAGTAGCCACTCCCGTGGGTGAAGCGCTGATCATGACCGGTCTCGGTCTGGCTGTGGCGATTCCTGCAGTACTTGCATATAACATCTGTGTACGTGTCAACCGTACTTTAAGCAATGAACTGCAAGACCATGCGCATAGCTTATTGATTGATACCATGTTGCAGCAGGACTCTTCTGCAAAGAAGGCTGATGCAAAAGTAGCACAAGACAGTTTAGTTGGAGGTCAAGCTTAATGGCTTTTCAATTGGGTGAAGACAACGATACAGGCATGAATGAGATGAATCTCATTCCCCTGATCGACATTATGTTGGTATTGATGATCATCTTTCTGGTGACAGCGACCGTTGCGAACCCATCAATTCCATTAACCTTGCCGCAAACCACTGCAGAAATTATTGACCTGCCACCTGAAAATGTCACCATCAGCATCAATGCCAAAGGTGATGTAGCGTGGAATGGTGATGTACTGACCCTGGATCAACTTGAAACCCGTTTCAATGAGGCGAGTCAGGCACAGCGTCAACCGACCATCGTATTGAAAGCAGATAAAGAATCACGTTATGACACCGTTGCTCAAGTGATGTCACGCGCGAGTGGAGCCGGACTCAGCGATATTGCCTTTGCAACTGATAACTAATTTTTTACTCTCAATGAAAAAAGCGACTGATCTCAGTCGCTTTTTTATTACCTTAATTTAAGAGGGCATTTGATCAAGCCGCATCCAGATTAATGAGTTTTGAGCAGCGTCATAAACTTATGTTGTAATTTGTTCAGCTTGGGCGGAATCGCGAAATTACAGTAGCCCTGATTCGGATTCTTGGCAAAGAAATTCTGGTGATATTCTTCAGCAGGGTAGAAAGTCGGTGCAGGGCTAAGTTCAGTCACAATATTCAATCCTTCAGCTTTTAATGAGTCTATTGTGAGCTGTGCAGTTTCTTTCTGCTCATCATTAAAATAATAAATCACAGAACGATACTGCGTGCCGACATCATTGCCCTGACGGTTTAATGTCGTTGGATCATGGGTTGCGAAAAAGACTTCGAGCAACTGACTATACGTAATCTGATTTTCATCGAAATCGATCAGGATCACTTCGGCATGATTGGTATCACCGCCGCAGACTTGCTCATAGGTCGGATTAGGATTTTGTCCACCCGCATAGCCGCTGACGACCTTCTGTACGCCCTGAAGCTGTAAAAATACTGCTTCGGTACACCAAAAGCATCCACCACCAAATAGTGCTTGTTGCATGGTTAAGTCCTCATCATTGTAGAGTGCTGATTATTGAATGTTCATATGAGTATGAAAGATATAAAGCCTGCACGACACAGGTTTTTTGTAGTCAAAACTTAGCGAGGCTGTACTGCACTTTCTAACTGAATGAGTAAATTGCCATGACGGTCCATTAATTTCAGGGTTTTACCATAGACCTGATAATGAGTCACTTTGCTCAGTGCCTCCTTAAATTTCTGATCCAGACCTGCATTATCCAGACAAGCCATTTCGGTACTCGCCATCTGGCTTAAGTTAAGGGTGTCTTTGCCGGCAGTGTAGCTGCCCATTATACGGTTACAGCCATCTGCGCCAGACACGCGTTGAGTCGCTGCATCGAATTGCAGACTTGGAATATTGCGTGTTGTCGGTGTTGTAGTAATTTCGGTATTACCAATCTGGTTCACAATCCAGGTGCGATTTTGCAGGAGCTGTAAATTATTTTCAGTTTTGACTGATGAAGTACTCGGTACGGTTTCACAACCTGATATAGCAAAGACTGAACCTAAAATCATGATTGCTGTTAATTTTTTTAGCATGAGAGAGACTCTAATTCTGAGTTAGCTATTTGTATATAAACAAAAAAATGCAATATATGCCAGTTGATTTTGTATCTTTCTTTAAGTTGGATAACTTAGAAGATTATCTGGAACTCGGCTCAGGTAGGCCCTGACGCAGGCGTTGTGAATACTCCTGACTGGAAATCTGACCGGTATCTCTAACTCGTGGATTAACGTGTGCACGCTGATACCAGGTTTGTATATCCCAGCGTTGATCTAGCGCTTTTAAATCATATAAATAATCAGGTAAATACCCAGAAGCCAGCAAGCGGTAATCTGAAGGAAGCTGTTGTTGAGATACTGCCTGAGCCATATCAAAGACCAGCGTCGTGCAGTTACTGCTCAAGGTGTTATACCATTTAGGTTCTTTGGCCAGTTCATCAGCCTTACGCAGATATTCTTTAAATAGAGCCTGAGCTTCTGCTTGCGGCATTTTGACCGGAAAAAAGTAAACCTGCTCACCACGAATATTGCTACGCGTATATACAATATCTTTCTCATCTGAGGCGACCAAACTCAGTTCATATTTTCGGAAGAAGCCACCAATAGCAGAAAATTTCTCATCCTTTTCTTTGCGAATTTCGATCGAGAAGGCGAGCGGTTTCTGATTGGCAAAATCAAAACTGACCAGCGTATGGGCAATTTTAGGTCCCATCCAGTAAGAGGTAATAATGTTTACCCCGGTAATGTCGTTTAGATCAAAACTCCGGCTTTCCCAGCGTTCGGTATATTGACCCTCTGCTTGCCAGTCAAAATTACGGATATTGTGCAAGGTGACTTGATTGCCTTGCTGCTCATAGGAGAGCAGTCGGGAAACTTCAGGATTCCAGTCACGATCCTGACGAGGTTCTATGCTTAAATAAGCCAGTAAGCTGACCAGAAAGGCTAGCAGATAAAGCACTGTATCCACCTGGCGGGAAATCAGATGCTTGGTGAAATAAATGCCCAAGACCACACAGGCAAATAGAAGCCAGAGACCGATCAGAATGATGCTGCCAATTTTACCCAAGGGTTGTTGCACCCAGAGCATCAGGCTCAGCCAAAGACTTGAACACAGGACAAATACACTAAACAGACTCCCTAATAACCACAGGCTCCAATGCTTTTCTGAATGGTCTTGTCCTTGCATGTTCAATCTTTTATAGAAAATAGGCTTTATTTTCTGTATGTTGCGAACTCAAATGCAATACCGGTTTTGTCATCGATATGTTGTTCTGAAGCAACTTTTTTGAACTGGGCCGGAATTTCCGGATAGTAGGCGTGACCTTGCACATCCAGTTCAACATGGGTCAGTTCCAGACGATCAGCGATCTCCAGAGTCTGTTTAAAGATTTCACCACCACCAATGATAAAAATAGCAGTCGGTTTTTCTGAAGCCTGCACATCGGCCACGGCTTGAGTTAAGGCATCTTCAATCGTATGCGCGACCTTAACGCCTTCAAAAGACCAGTCAGGATCACGGGTAATCACCCAGTTCACACGTTTAGGCAATGCACGGCCCATCGACTCAAGCGTTTTACGGCCCATGACAATCACGCCACCTTGGGTGATTTCCTTAAAGTGTTTGAGATCTGCTGAGATATGCCAAGGCAGGTCATTGTCCTTACCAATACAGCGCTGCTGATCCATTGCCACGACATGAACGACTTCTAAATCCTGAAATGCCATACCCATACTCAAAAACAGATAAAAATTATTGCTATTAAAATGCAAAATCCCACTTTAAGCAAAGTGGGATTTGAATATTTTCCGGGGTTTAACGGCAATTAAACTGCAACTGGTGCTTTAATTCCTGGATGTGATTCATAACCGACAATTTCAATATCTTCAAATTTGAAATCAAACAGGTCTTTAACTTCAGGATTCAGTTTTAACTGGCACAGGCCTAAAGGCTCACGACTGAGTTGAAGTTTAGCCTGTTCAAAGTGATTGGCATATAAATGCGTATCACCGCCCGTCCAGACAAAATCGCCTACATCCAGATCACACACCTGTGCAATCATATGAGTCAATAGGGCATAGCTGGCTATATTAAATGGAACGCCAAGGAAAACGTCAGCACTGCGTTGATAAAGCTGGCAAGACAATTTGCCATTATATACAAAGAACTGGAACAGGGTATGGCAAGGTGGTAAAGCCACCTGACTCGCTTCATTCGGATTCCAGCCAGATACAATCAGACGGCGTGAATTCGGATTAGTCTTGATTTCATTGATCAGCCATTTGATCTGGTCAAAACCATCCTGATTGTAGCTGCCATCCGTATTTTGAGTAGCACCAAAATTACGCCACTGATGGCCGTAGACTGGACCGAGTTCACCTTCTGGACGACCAAAACGCGCGGTCTGTTCCGCAGTTGCCCATTCATCCCAGATGGTCACTTTATTATCCTGAAGATACTTTACATGGGTATCGCCTTTCAGGAACCACAGCAGTTCAATCACGATCGAACGGAAATGAACTTTTTTAGTGGTGAGTAAAGGGAAGCCCTTGGAAAGATCAAAGCGCATCTGATGACCAAATACCGAGCGTGTACCTGTGCCGGTACGGTCGCCTTTATCGCCGCCGTTGTCGAGGATATGTTGTAAAAGGTCAAGATATTGGCGCATAGGTCTCTCTTAAAATCTGTTGCAAATTGCTTTTCTTTGAATTGGGCAATTTAAAATTGCGCTCATCATAACATTTTTTTGAGCACTTCCGCATAGCAGTGAAAATGATTAAACATAAGAGAAAAGGGCATAAAAAAGCATCCATGATGGATGCTTTTTTATCATCTTTTTTAAGCTGTTGGCTTACCGGTATGTACCGTATGGATCAGATCAGACAGGTCATAACCCAGAGATTTAGCATAGGCCAGATATTCCTGTTTGGTTGCTTCATCCAGTGTCGGCTTACGATGCAGGAGCCATAGATATTTCATGTTTGGCTCACCGACCAAGGCAGTTTCATACTTGTCATCCAGTTTGAGAATCCAGTAATCCCCTTTGGTAAAAGGTACCCAGCGCAAACCTTCAGGCAAGAAACTGACTTCCAGTTTCCCATGCTCAGCATCCACAATGGTGGCTTCCCCAATAGATTCATCCAGTTTACCCGCACCATCCAGACAACGGTTCTGGACGCAGACTGTGCCATTTTCATTCAGACTATAGACTGCGGAAATATCAGTACTGTCTTCAGGCTGGTGTTTCATGGGCAGACGGGCAATTTCGTACCAGATCCCTAAATATTGTTCTAAATTGAAATTTGAAATAGTCTTTACATCATGACTCATATTTTTCTTCCTCATCATCTCAATTTAAATTTACTAAATCAGTCTAATACGAGAGTTGTTAGCCGGAATGATGTAATCCTGTAGTGAAATGTTGACTTTATTATCGTGAGTAAAATTACAGATTTAGTCAGAAAGGCGCTCAAATATTGATTTAGAAATAGTCTGAGCAGAACTGCTAATTAATTTGAAAAGTAGTGAATTTATAACTTTTTTGTGAAAATTATAAATTTTATAAATCTAAAATAAATAACAAGTTAAGTAAAATTAAACAAATGCGGAAAAATATATTTACATTTTTAACGTGAAAAGTAACATTTAACCGTCTAGTATTCACCGCGTGTTGAAGATTTGAAAGCCAAACTTACAGGCGAGGAGTACTTGGTCCAATATGATTTATGATCATCAAGTGAATATGAGCGAAGTGCATGCTCCTGTTCAAGCGAACGTCATAATTCGTTCCCAATCGGGACAAAATTCCAAACGTCAGCCTCAGCGCTATACCTCTGTGTCAGCTCGTAACAAAAGCTCTGAATCTCGCAAGACTTTTAGTGCAATGAACGGCCAGCGTTTCGATATTGAAAAATTCACCAGCTACCTGCAAGGCATTACCCGCAGTACTAGTACACAGAAATGTGCACGCAGTATTCGCGTCGGTTTGCAGTCTTCAGGCGCAAAAATTGTGAATCATCCTGTTGCCGCAGCTGACTGGGGCAATACCCTCCAGCAATTAGGCTATCGAAAAATCAACCTGTCTTTTGACCGTCCGAAAAAAGGTGATATCTACATTATCGACCGGACTTCACAGCATCAGTATGGTCATATTGCAGCATATTCTGGTTCGGCCTGGGTTTCTGATTTTAAACAGAATGGCTATGCGGTCTATCGTAATTCCGATGTGAAATATACGTATTACCGTCTAGATTCATATCTTTAAATCAGACGCTGAAAATTTCAGAACTTAAAAATGAAAGTCGCGAAATGGTTCAATCTTCGAAGCGTTTCGCACGTTTATTATAAATCGACACGATAAACAGTCCAATCGCCATAAAACCCAAGCATTGTAGACCTAGCGCTATAGTTTCCCAGATCTCACCCGTTTTAGGTAAATAACCGATCAGGCTAATTACTGCCACAATCGGAATCGCCATCGTTAAAGCACGAAAACCTTCGGCATAAGGATTTTCAGGAGAAAACTTTAATCTGAATTCACGCAAGACGTGCATCAGCATTCCAATCGCCAGACTGATTCCAACAAATATCGGACCCAGTTTCGCTACAGTCGATGCTATGTAAATTACGATACATACCGCAATAATAATGATGAGCTTGAGCTGACGGTTGCAGCGTTCGGAGTACCAGAACTCAAGCATGTGGGGAACCTGAATCCGACTTGTTCTGATTAAGCAAAGACAGAGGCGAAAACAGGCAGATCGCCAAAGCCATAAAGGCAATCCCCTGAGCGCCGGGCAGCAAGATTTCACCCTGTTTCATGTTCATAAAAATCAGGCTGATTAATAAGGCAATCGGAATCCAGGTCAGGATACGATAGAACAGGCCAGTCGGATTTTTTGCTGCGAAATGAATTTTGCAGTAACTACAAATCAGAAAAATAATTCCGGTACCGGCAAACATCAGGATGGCATCTAAAGGCAAAGGTTCCATCCAGTACAGACCTACGGCAATTGCAGCAATCACAACAAAGAACAGCAGTTTTTTCAGGAGCGACACCTGCGGATTGAACCAGAACTCAAGCATGATGATGTATGAACAGAAAAGATAAAAAGCACTTTAGCATATTTTAAATATAAAAAAGCGAGGCAGAGGCCTCGCAATATTTAGGAAAATTATCCGTTATTTTTCTGTGGACCCCAGTCATAAATTTTCTTCTGATAAGCGTACCACAACATCCACAGACCAATCAGGATCATTGGCAGGCTCAGGAATTGTCCTTTACTCATCCAACCAATAAATAGCTGACCATTATCCGGTTCACGGAAGAACTCGACAATAAAACGGGCCAGACCATAGCCGGTCAGGAATACCGCAGAAACTGCCATACGTGGACGTGGTTTGCTACTGAACCACCATAGTACGATAAACAGAATCAGGCCTTCACAGAGCGCCTGATACAGCTGTGAGGGATGACGTACCAGTTGCAGCGGATCGGTTGGGAAAATCATGCCCAAGGCAAAATTTGGATCAGTGACTTGACGACCATAGAGTTCACCACCAATAAAGTTACCGATCCGGCCAAACATCAGGCCTGTCGGAACGCAGGGTGCAATAAAGTCCAGCGTCTGGAACCAGGCCATCTTATATTTCTTGCACCACCATAACATCGCCAAGATTACGCCGAGGAAGCCACCGTGGAAACTCATGCCACCGGTCCAGATCTGGAACAGCCAGAGTGGATTTTCCAAAAACTGAGAAAAACCGTAGAATAAAACGTAACCGACCCGGCCACCGATGATCACACCCAAAGCCCCAAAGAAAATCAGATCCGAGACCATATCTGGTGTCCAGCCGCGTTGTTTAGCGCGATAAGTCGCCAGTCCCCAGGCAAATAAAAAAGCCAAGAGATACATCAGTCCATACCAGTGGACTTGCAAAGGCCCGAGCGAAATTGCAACGGGATCTATGTTTGGATAGGTGAGCATTCCTGTTCCTTGTGATTCTGTTTTGCACAGATTTTAGCTGAAAGCGAAGAAAAATGTTGTACATTCAATGTGTAAAGATCGAGAGCATCAATTATGTGTATTGTGGCACTGGCTTGGCGAGTTCTGGATGAAACGCCATTATGTCTGATTTCAAATCGTGATGAGTTCTATCAACGTCCAACCCAGGCATTATATGAATGGGAGAACAGTCCGATTATTGCCGGGCAGGATCTGCAGTCTGGCGGTACCTGGATGGGCGTAACTGCCTCAGGACGATGGGCAGTGATTACCAATTTTCGGGATGGGCAGGATCAGAAATCTTATCCGACTTCACGCGGTCATATTCTTCAGGATTTTCTGGAATCTGAATTAACACCAATTCGGTTTGCCCAAGAACTGGAAAAAAAGCAATGTAACTATGCAGGCTTTAACCTGTTTGTTGGTGATCGAGAGCAGGCGGTCTATATGAGCAACCGTGGTGAAGCACCGCAAGTGTTGGCGCAAGGGGTATATGTGGTTTCCAATGGCCTGATGAGTGAAGACTGGTACAAGACCCGACATTTACGCAAACGCTTTACCCAGGAATTTTTACCGATGCTGCAACAACAGGCAGTTTCGGAAGCTGATCTGTCTTATGCCGTGTGGGATATTCTGGAAGATGAACGTAAAGTGATTCCTGAACTGTTACCTGAAACAGGGATTTCGGTGGAAATGGAACATCTGCTGTCTTCGACATTTATTCAAAGCCCAGCCTATGGCACCCGCTGTTCTAATTTTTTGAGAATGACCAATGATAAATGGTGCTGGCTAGAAAAATCACAGCAGGGTGAAAATGTAGGACAGGTGATTGAAAAAATTATTCCATTGGACAAAAAACAAGGCTGACATAGGTCAGCCTTGTTTTGAAGTTGCTTGAGAATTAAG
Source organism: Acinetobacter sp. YH16031 (assembly GCF_013417335.1). Taxonomy (NCBI): domain Bacteria; kingdom Pseudomonadati; phylum Pseudomonadota; class Gammaproteobacteria; order Moraxellales; family Moraxellaceae; genus Acinetobacter; species Acinetobacter sp. YH16031. The sequence goes on along the minus strand of NZ_VPED01000001.1, from coordinate 164,369 downwards.
CTTGAGTCGTTTCTAAGGCTTCACCTGCAATGATTCCCCCATCTTTACGGGTAATAACCACTGTAGCCGAACGAGGGCGAGAGCCTTTGCCTGTACTGATTAAATTTGCAGGCTGGTTTGATGGCCAAGTACCACCCGGATGCTGAACATTCACAAAAATTGCTTTGTAGTCTGGTGTCATGGTCACACCCGTAATTTCACAATCTGCTGGACCGACCAAGAAACGACGTAACTTGGAGTCATCTAGTTGAGTGCCAAGTGGTGTTTTCTGAGTACCGGCACCTGCAGTAGCTGTAGCTACACTACCATCACCAATTTGACCTGGTAAAGCAGCCAGCATCATACAGTTCGTGGTATCTGTATAAGCACCATCATCGGTTTGAATCCACAGTACGCCACGTGGATCGAACCACATGCCATCTGGACTAGAGAAGTCATTGTCATCGGTCAAGCCTGACAGGTTAACCCCAGGAATCGAATCTGCTTCTGCACCAAACAGGAAAATATCCCAAGTGAAGCCAGTCGAGCTGACATCATCCTGATCTTCACGGAAGCGGATGATATGGCCGTTGATGTTACCGCGCAAGCGATTAGTCGTATCATCATCGTCCGAGTACTGACGTGGGTTGGCTGCATCAATGGCATGGCCGGTACCGCGTTGCGAGTTATTGGTTAAAGTTACATAAACTTCACCATTTTCAGGATTTACGGCAACCCATTCTGGACGGTCCATTTTGGTCGCGCCCGCTGCATCGGCAGCTAGACGTGCATGTACCAAGATATCGGCCTGATCTTTAAACTGATACTTTTCATAACTAGTAATTTTCGGGTTATTCATGGACAGTTCAAGCCATTCACCACGCGCTTCACTCGTAGCTTCATTAAAATCAAACTTGGCGACATAGAACTTACCGTGGTCCATGTATTTATCACCAGCTGCATAGCCACCATTGATATCACTTGGATTCCAATTGGTTGCTGATACAAACTTATAGATGTATTCGCCCTGAGAGTCATCACCCATATAGAATGCAAGTGGCTTACCTTCAATCGCACGGCTAACACGGCAATCTTCATGCGCAAAACGACCCAATGCGGTACGTTTTACTGGGCGACTGCGGTTATCGAATGGATCAATTTCCACGATCCAGCCAAAGGTATTGATTGTATTTCGATAATCTTCTTGAGCTGTGTTCGCTAAAGCAGCAGTGTTCCAACGGCTGAACATATCTACAGATGAAAGTGTTGGAGTTGTAATACTCTGCCAGTTATAACCACTTGCCTTATTGCTCACTTTATAGCGAGAGATGGCATGTTCAGTCATGGCGTCACGTACATCCCCAGCATCATCTTCTGTTTGACGCGCGATGTACTGATTAAAATTTTCTTCAGTGGTGAGGTAAGTACCCCACGGAGTATAACCATTACCACAATTATTAATCGTACCGCGTGTGATCAAGCCAGTTGGGCTAAATGCTGTCTGTACCAAGGCATGGTTTTTTACAGGGCCTCTAAATTCGATTTCACTTGCTGCAGTAATACGACGGTTAAATGGTGAGTCCAGATTCACACTAACAGCTTGAGTGACTGGGTCTTTTTTCAAATGAACAATTGAAACACCATGCGCGTATATTTCACGAAGCGCTTCATCTTCAGTAATATCTTTTGGATCAAAAGCATTGCCGCGAGGGTGCAGATCACCACGTTGCAAATATTCATGGTTCATGACCAACAGACCTTGATCAGATACTGTTGCATCATAATTTTGCTTAGCGGCATTCATACCGAAAAAGGTCATGCCGTCATGGTTATCACCAACACGACGCTCATATGAAATACCACTTGGAATATTGTTTTCATCCCAAACTGGCAGGCTTGAATTCAGAGGATCGCCTACAGCGTGCAAGATTTTGAAATCGTAGCCTTCAGGCACCGAAAATTGTTCTAAAGTATTTTTCTCGACTGCCTTAAATTTTAGCGAGCTTGGTTTCGCTGTTAAATCTGGTTCAGTTGATGGTGGAGTAGGATTGTCTGAGTTATTTGGTTCATCATCGTCATCACTACAACCGGTTAAAGAAGCTGCTAAAGTTAAGGCAACTGCACCACCAGCTGTTTTTTTGATCAATTCACGGCGGTTAATATTTTTTTGCAAAAGTTGAGTGAACTCTGCATTCCCCGAATTGTTGCTGTCATAATCATCATTAAAATCTAAATAATCTGTCATTTTTTCTGATCCTGGTGAAAGGCTTGCTTTTCATTAAGTCAGAAATAAATTAGACCTAAAGTATGACAAAATGGTTAAGTCTATATTTCAATAAAATTAAATAAATCAATATATTGGTGTAAATGTAAACAAAAAGACAGCCAAGGCTGCCTGAGTGAAATACATTCTTTTTGTTTTTGGGTTCTTGTTATTGTTGATCGGTTAAACGGCGTTTTTCGATCAGTTTTCCTGCCAGTAAACCCAGTTCAAACAGTAACCACATGGGGATGGCCAACATGATCATCGACAAGGCATCGGGTGGAGTCACGAACATAGCTACAAAGAAACAGCCAACGATAATAAAGCGGCGTTTTTCGACCAGCGTCTGGGTTGAAACCACTCCAATCAAGATCAGAACCAAGGTAATAATCGGGATTTCAAAGGTAAAACCAAAGACCAGAAACAGCTTTAAACAGAAGCTGAGATAACTGTTGATGTCGGTCATTGGGGCTACGGTTTCAGGCGAAACACTGATAAAAAAATGCAGAATCGAGGGCAATGCCACAAAGTATGCAAAGCTGATGCCAGTATAAAACAGCACGATACTGCCGATCAGAAGTGGTAAAGCCAGACTCTTTTCTTTGGCATACAGCGCCGGCTTAATAAAGGTCCAGAGCTGGTACAAGATGAACGGCATCGCGATCATCAGTGCCACAAAAAAGTTCAGCTTAAACGGTGCCATGAAGGTTGCCGTCACATCAGTGGCAATCATGGTCGAGCTTGCGGGTAGCTGTGCACGCAGCGGTTCAGACAGCCACTGGTAAGTCTGATTGGCAAAGGGTAATAAACAGAAAAACAGGCCAATCAGGACAGCAACTACTTTAAACAGATGCTTTCTTAATACCACCAAATGCTGGGTAATTGGCATCTCTTCAAGATTTACCACTGCAGCATCATTTGAGGCTGGTGTGGTCGGTAAGGATGTCATACAGCCACCTTCATTTCTGTATAGCGTTGTTCGGAAATCGCAGCTTGTGTTATTGCCGGTTTAGGTAGATACACAGGGGATACAGGCTCTACGATCGGCTGATAGCTGACCGATACCTGAACAGGCTGAGGCTTTGCTTTTGATTTCTCAGTTGCGATCGGCTGCTGTAAATCTGCCATTTGTGCCTGCATCTTGGCTTCGAGTTGCTGAATCCGCTGCATTTCAGCCTGCATTTGTTCGCGTAGCTCAGACAGACGTAATTCACGATCAAGATCATTCTGAACATTGCTCACCATACGCTTGATCTTGCCGTACCATGTTCCGACAAAACGTACTGCCTCAGGAAGTTTCTCTGGCCCAAGGACTAAAAGCGCAATAATCCCGAAAATCAGCAGCTCGGTCATTCCGATATTGAGCATAGCGAACTCTTAACTCTTGATCGAGGTTTCAGGGGTTTTGACTTGTGCCTCGATGATGCGTGGCTCTGCTAACTTGGCCTGTTCAGCTTCTTCATCTTTGACCGATTTTTTAAAGTCTTTAATTGCGCCGCCAACATCTTTACCCAGATTTTTCAGTTTCGATGTGCCAAACAATAAAATCACCACAATTGCAAAAATCAGCACATGCCAAATTGATAATCCTGCCATTATTTTATCCTCCATATTTCATGCACCTATCTCAGCAGGCTTGTATGACAATGCAGTGACGCTTTAATGACAGTTTGCCGACACAGCATCAGTGCGATGAATAGCTCATATCAAAAAATCTACGATTCGATCAAAACCATGCTGTGCTAGCATATGGCCTGATATAGAAATCCCAGCAGTACTGTCATGGCCTTGATTCTTCCGCTCCTGTCTTTTCTGACCGGTTATTGGGGCGTGCAATATTTAAAACCGATTCGGCCTTTCTTGGCGGCTTTACTGGCCCGGGTCCTGATTCCGGTGCTGATTATTTACAACATGGTGTTCTACCAGGAAGGCAGTTTGTGGCTGATCAGCTTTAGCTTCTTTTGTTCCTGCCTGTTTTTTGCCGTATTTTATTGCATCCTTAAAAATAAACTGCGTGCCTTATGTCTGAGCTATTTAAATGGTGCATGGCTGGGGATTCCTTTTGCCTTGGCCGTTTTTGGTCCACAAGCGACCAGTACCGTGGTGGCGCTGTACATTGGTGGTTCTTTGTTTGGCAATGTCTGTGCAGTCATGGCAGTCAGTGAAGCCAGACAAGACGCGCGTTATATTTTAAAAAATGTGTTGCTCTCACCGCCAGTGGTGGCTTTGTCGATGGCAGCTTTATTGTCATTTTGGGATTTGAGTCACTGGCAACAAGTGGCTTGGGTAGAGATGCTGTATCAAGCCAATAAAGTGCTGGTGACTTTTAGTGGCATGTGTGTGCTAGGAATGTGGCTAAGCAATGTACGGATCAGCCGCTTCGATTTAATGCGCAGTCTACAACTAATTTTTAGTCGGGGATTGTTTGCGGTGTTACTGTGTGGTGCAGCTTATTTTTATTTGCCGATTCCACAGTTTACTCTAACGTATGCCGTCATGCTGATGTTCTTTTTATTACCGCCAGCAGCCAATATTGTGGCACTGGAAACCCATTATCAAGGCACAGGGCATTCAGCCAAATATATTGCTTCGGGAACGATTGCGAGTGCAATATTGATTGGAGTATATGGAGTGGTGGTACATGCGGTGGTGCCAACGTTATGAAAGTTCCCTCTCCTTGTAGGAGAGGGTTAGGGAGAGGTAATTTACTATTTAAATCCCTCCCAACCTCCCTTTGAAAAAGGGAGGGGCTTCTTCTCCCCAAGGGTGAGGGAATGCCCTCCCTCTAACTCCCTCCTAAAAGGAGGGAGGACTCCTTTAGGAATTAGATTTATTTTTCCAAACTCGCCTTAAACAGTTTCATTGCCTGACCACGATGGCTGATTTTATTTTTTTCTTCCTTGCTCATTTCAGCGCTGGAAATTCCTAATTCTGGTAACCAGAACAATGGATCATAACCAAAGCCATTTTCACCGTGTGCTGCTTCCAGAATTTCACCTTTCCAGATGCCCTGGAAAATTTGTGGCAGTGGATCTTCAGCATGTTGGACTAAGGCCAATACACACACAAACATGCCTTCAATCGCTTCACCGTCTTGACGCAGTGGTTTCAGGTCAGTCAGTAATTTTTCATTGTTCGCAGCATCATCACCATGTTCACCCGCATAACGAGCCGAGTAGATCCCAGGTGCACCGCCCAGAACTGGTACACAAATTCCTGAGTCGTCGGCAATGGCTGGTTTACCCGAAATTTTAGAGGCATGACGCGCCTTGATAATGGCATTTTCAACAAAGCTCAAACCATCTTCAATCGCATCTTCGATGTTCAGCTGACCTTGAGGAATAACTTCAACTGGAAGTTTGAGTTCTGCAAACATCTTTTCAAATTCTGCAATCTTGCCTTTATTATTACTTGCCAGTACCAGTGTGCCTTGGGATAACCAGTCAGTTGAAGCCATATCAATTACTCATCTTTCAAATTACATATATGTAGTGTAGCAACTTGCTGCAGTTTTTAGGCCATAAAAAAAGCACCCGAAGGCGCTCTTTTGCAGATCCAGCTTATTGTGCCTGAATCCAACGGTCTGCACGATCACGTGCTTGACGGATCTGTTCCTGGGTCAAGTTGGCTGCCAATGCAGTTTTCTTGCCTTCAGATAAAGTAATCACTTTATTGTCCAGCATGCCATCGCGGGTAGAGAGTTCATACCACTGGTAAGCACCCATGTAGTTTTTCTTCTTCTCTTCCATCATGGCCAGATTGAAGCTGGCACGGTTATCACCGCGGCTGGCTGCTTTTTCAAAGTATTGACGAGCCAGTGTTTCATCTTTTTTGGTACCAATACCATCTGCCAGCATACGGCCAACATTCAGCTGAGCCACTGCCAGACCTTGGTCAGCAGCAGCTTTGTACCATGCAAAGGCCTGACGTTCATCTTTCTGGACGTCTTTGCCATATTGATATTTGGTTGCTAAATAAAATTGTGCACCAGGCTGACCTGCTTTAGCCGCTTTAGTCAGACTATGAATGTCCATTACTGAATATTGCGCTGCTTGGCTGGCCACAGAAGGCGTTGGTGCAACGTAATCGGCATGGGCCTGCATGCCAAAAAGTCCAGCCAGTAGCGTCGTACTTAATAATAATTTTTTCATAGAGCGCTCACTCGATAAATTGCGACTTCACCAAACAGATTTGGGAGATGTTTGCTGAGCAAACTATCCTCTTGATTCCCATTCACAGCGAGTCGATTAATAATTTTTATGTTGTTTTCCGCGCATAATGCTTCAAAGTCACGGAATGTACATAGGTGAATGTTCGGGGTGTTATACCACATATAGGGTAAGGCTTCCGAAACCGGCATTTTCCCTTTTAATGCCAAGAAAGAACGAGTCTTCCAGTGCGCAAAGTTTGGAAAGGTAATAATGGCCTGTTTCCCTACACGCACCATATCACGCAATAATACGTCTGGTGCATCTACAGCTTGCAAAGCTTGTGCCATCACCACATAGTCAAAAGACTGGTCAGCAAAACGGCTTAAACCGAGGTTTAAGTCCTGCTGGATGATATTTAACCCGCGACTGATCGCAATTGCAATCTTTTCTTGATCAATTTCTAATCCATATGCACGAATATTGTGCTTTTTGCTCATATGGGCCAGCAGTTCGCCATCACCACAACCGAGGTCGAGGATACGTGAACCGGGCTTGATCCATTTCTCAGCAAGTTGTTGGTCAATACGCATTACACAGCCTCCTTCGGTGTTGATCGCAGATGTTCTTCACCGCCCAGGAAGGCGCGCAAGGATTTTACATACAGGGGAATCGGGAACAGGAAGGAGTCATGGCCTTGTTCAGCATCAATATCGACATAGCTGACCGGCTTATGATTGGTAATGAGGGCATCCACGATTTCAACAGAACGTGAAGGCGAGAAACGCCAGTCAGTCGTGAAAGAAACTACCAGGAACTTACATTTGGTTTGCGCCATCGCTTTGACCAGTGACTGCTGATATTCACGTGAAGGATCAAAGTAGTCCAATGCCTTGGTCATGATCAGGTAAGTATTGGCATCAAAGTTACGGCTAAACTGTTCACCCTGATAACGCAAATAACTTTCGACCTGGAATTCGACATCGAAACCATACATAAACTTGCCGGATTTCAGATCACGGCCAAATTTCTGTTTCATGGCTTCTTCAGACAGGTAGGTGATATGACCGACCATACGCGCCAGAATCAGGCCACGTTTTGGATAGCTGTCATTTTCCAGATAACGGCCATGATGGAAGTCTGGATCAGACAGAATCGACTGACGCGCGACTTCGTTAAAGGCAATATTTTGTGCAGACAGTTTTGGTGCGCTGGCAATAATCACACATTTTTGCAGACGGTCCGGATAATCTACCGACCATTGCAAGGCCTGCATGCCCCCGAGTGAGCCGCCAATGATGGAATACCACACATCAATCCCCAGACGGTCAGACAGCATCGCCTGAGTTTTCACCCAGTCACGCACAGTGACCAGCGGAAAGTCTGGACCATATGGGCGGTTATCATTTTCGGGATTAGGAGAGGTAGGACCAGTAGAACCATTACAACCGCCGATATTATTCAGCGCCACCACAAAGAATTTATTGGTATCGATTGCCTTGCCCGGGCCAATACAGGCATCCCACCAGCCTGGTTTTTTATCATCTTCATGATGATAACCTGCAGCATGATGATGGCCAGACAGGGCATGGCAGATCAAAATGGCATTGGACTTATCGGCATTCAGTTCGCCATAAGTTTCTACCATCAGTTCAAAACGTGGGAGGATGCGACCGCATTCAAGCTCTAACGGCTGTTCGAATTGGAACTTTTGTGGGACAACAAGGCCCACTGAGTCAGCTGGAAAAGACACGGGAATGATTCGCCTTAAATCTTTAGTATGAATAAATAAAAGGATACCATTTGCAGGTATCCTTCTAAAGTCTTTTTAATGCTATGAATTATCGCTAATTCAAATACCGGGTTTAGACGGCAGCAGCAATCACCTGTTCAGTGCTTAACACATCCTGGTCGATCAGACGGTTGGTACATGCAATAATCGCTTCAATTGAAGAGGTCACGATGTTGTCATGCACGCCCGCACCAAAGGCAGATTTACCTGTGCCTTTTACTTGAAGTTCAACCAATGCCAAGGCTTTGGCATGTGCACCTGAACTGATGCTACGTTCTTCATAGTTCAAGACATCAATCGGCAATTGTAATGCATCCAAGATCGCAGAGATCGGCCCGTTACCTTCACCACGCAAGTGCTGGGTTTCGCCATTGACTTCAATATCCAGCTCAATCATCTGATTGCCATTTTCATCTGACAATTTGTAGTTTTTGGCAGAGTAATGCGCATCTTTCGCGGCAACATACGTCTCTTTGAACAAGCTCCAGATCGCTTGTGCTGAAATCTCAGTACCATCTTCATCAGTTTTTTGCTGCACGATTTGCGAGAATTCGATCTGTAAACGACGTGGCAAGGTCACGTTGTAGTTCGATTCTAATAAGTAAGCGATACCGCCTTTACCAGACTGTGAGTTCACGCGAATGACAGCGTCATAGTCACGGCCCAAGTCTTTCGGATCGATCGGCAAGTACGGCATATCCCAGATTTCTTCGTTTTTCTGGAATTCGAAACCTTTTTTGATGGCATCCTGGTGTGAACCAGAGAATGCTGTGAACACCAAGTCACCCGCATATGGATGACGTGGGTGGACTGGCAAGCCCGTACATTCTTCAACAGTTGCAATGATTTCGTTGATATTCGAGAAATCCAAGTTTGGTGCAACACCCTGGGTATACATGTTCAAGGCAATTGCCGCTACGTCCACGTTACCGGTACGCTCACCATTACCGAATACACAACCTTCAACACGGTCAGCACCGGCCATAATTGCTAATTCAGACGCTGCGATCCCACAGCCACGGTCATTATGGCAGTGAACTGAAATGATCACGCCGTCACGACGCTCGATGTTACGGTGCATCCATTCCACCTGATCGGCATATACGTTTGGTGTAGAGACTTCGACAGTGGCTGGCAAGTTCAAGATCACTTTGTTTTCTGGAGATGCTTCCCAGATTTCAGTCACAGCGTCGCAGACATCTTTGGCAACTTCTAATTCAGTTGCAGAGAAACATTCAGGACTGTACTGGAAGACAAATTCAGTTTCAGGCTGTTTTGCTGCGTATTCTTTCACTTTTTGCGCTGCATTTATCGCTAACTGTTTTGCACCTTCAACGTCTACGTTCAACACTTTTTGACGGAAGGTTGGAGAGTTAGAGTTGTAGATATGCACGATTGCGCGTTTCGCACCTTGTAAAGATTCAAAAGTACGTGCGATTAAATGGTCACGTGCCTGAACCAATACTTCGATGTAGACGTCATCCGGAATATGACCTTCTTCGATCAATTTACGAGTGAAGTCGAAATCAATTTGAGAGGCAGACGGGAAGCCGATTTCAATATGTTTGAAACCGATTTTTACCAACATCTGGAACATTTTGAACTTCTGCTCGATGTTCATTGGCTCGAAGATCGCCTGGTTACCATCACGCAGATCAGTACTCATCCAGATTGGCGCTTTAGTGATTTCATTGTTCGGCCATTGACGGTCTGGTAAGTCCACACGTTGATACATGCGACGGTATTTTTTACTTGGATCAGCCAACATCATGAGAGAGCTCCTTAGGTAGCCTGGCATACTTGCTTGGTGTAGCAGTTGCTCGGTCTACAGCATAGATTTTGTCTATATATTCGTTTACAGGCAGGTGAGGGTAAATTAGATCAATCCTGTCTTTTTTAAGTTTTGATCATCAGGATCGACCAGACACCTGCATGGTGAACCTATAATTAAATTTTAGTCCAGAAAACGTGAAAAGTTTTTGCTTTTTCTATGGATTTTAGTCGTATCTTAAAAAAGATTTTCTTATAAAGTTGTTAATTGGAAAAATATTTCTATAATCTATTTTAATCTTGTTGGATTTTCCTGTAATTAAGCGATAAGGCTAAAATATTTCTTTATGTGATAGCTTTATTAGAAGTTCTTAAGCAATGCGTACATGAAATCTTTCATATCAAAAAAATAAAGGCTAGTTTGATGAATCCAGACTAGCCCTTAATATCATGAAGATTGCTTAGATCAGTATTTAAAATGTAGGCCTAAAACGCCACTGATGCCTTCTGCTTCAGTGGCATAATGGGAAGAATAGGCTTTGGTAAAATAACGTGTATCGGACAGGTTATTGATATTCAACTGTAGATCTACATTTGGGTTCACCTGATAACGTGCCATGGCATCGTAACGCACATAACCGGGAACAAATTTGGTATTGGCGGCATTGCCATAGACTTTATCCATTGCCACAGCACCGGCACCCAATGTCAGTTGAGGCATGACCTGATAGGTCGTCCATAAGGTTGCACTGTTTTCTGCTACGTTCTGAACCCGATTGCCATTGTTCGAGCTTGGTACATAGATGGGATCTGCTGTGGTTCCAATATTTTCAAAGCCACCATCAATCAGTTCACTATCCAAATAGGTATAGCCTGCGGAAATTGCCCATTTCTCGGTGACATTTCCATTGATACCCAGCTCAATCCCATCGACACGGGTCTCACCGATATTACGGGTACTGCCATCAGCATCGGTGGAGCGGGTATTGGTTTTTTCAGTACGGAAAATGGCAGCCGTCAAATTCAGTTTATCTTCCAGAAGATCCCATTTAGTTCCCAGTTCCATGGTACGAACTTTTTCAGCTTTTAAATTTTCAATAGCTGCACTAATACTTTCAGAGCCATCACCGCCATCGACACCGACCGGATTCGATGAAGTGGCATAGCTGACATACATACTGCCATTTTCTCTTGGCTTAAAGACCAGACCGGCCTGATAATTAAAAAAGTCTTCTTCATTTTCGAGGGTAAGCTGATCACCTGGAACGGCGGTAATCGGCGTATTGTTTGCGCCTGTCACCGCATTATTGAATCGTCCATAGGTCAAGGTTTGCTGGGTTTTATAATCATCCCAACGTACACCCAGATCCAGAATCCATTGCGGATGCAATTCGATACTGTCCAGTAAGTAGATCGACTTTGATTTGGTCTCGATACCATAACGGTCCGCACCATCTGTGCTAATTGTCCCCGTCCAGGCGCCCCGGTCTGGATTGTCTACAGAAGTACACCAACCTAAGGCCACATTGGCAGAAGTACCACAGGCCGCAAAAGAGCTTCCAGTAGTATTCAGACCATTAATAATATATTGGGTACGTTCGGTATCCTGATCTGAATATTCTGCACCTAGGTTAAAGCTGTGCTGAATAGCACCAGTATCAAATTTACCGGTTAAAGCCAGTAGGTCAGTAAAGGTATCGGTATCTGCGATACGTGAATTGGCCCGCGCCCAGACATTGCCATTCAAAATGAAGTTCCCACGTGAATCATCGGGGTTGGTCCAGAGATAATCATTTTTAGAGCGATTAAAGACCGCCGTATTACTCAGGGTCAGATTGTTATTCAGGTCATGTTCCAATTTAAGGGTACCAATCTGGTTTTCCTGTTTCTGGAAATCACGATCTTTCCAGCCATAGTATTGACCTGCTTTCACATCAATTGGTTTCCCACTGCCATTTAAAGCGACATTGGCATTGGTCGCTGCAAATGGATTGTTATAGGGAATGCCGGAGTCTGGAATATCATCAGTTTTCAAATAGTAATAACTTAAAGTTCCACGCGTTGCGCTGTCTAGGCCGAAACTGAAACTGGGTGCAATACCGGCACGTTTATATTCTGCGCCATCATGCTGACCCGCTTTTTCATTTTGATGGCCCATGACTGCGACACGAGCCGCCATACCATTGCCGAAGTCCTTGTTAGCATCCAAAGTGATACGTGCATACATATCTGTACCACCCGCAACAGAGCCTTCCAGCGCATCTCCCTTTTTCGCCACTTTGGAGATCATATTAATACTGCCACCCGTAGTGCCCGCACCGCCCATGGCAGAAGCAGACCCTTTGGTGACTTCGACCTGTTCGACGGCAAACATTTCTCGGTTTTGTGAAGTTGAATTCCGCACGCCATCGACATACATTGAACTTTCCGAGTTATAACCCCGGATAAAAGGCCGGTCCCCATTCGGATTGCCGCCTTCACCTGCGCCTAAAGTAATCCCCGGTACAGTACGCAAAGCATCAGCCAGAGTGGTAACTTGAGTGTCTTCAATCAGTCGTTGAGGAATCACGACCACAGATTTTGGCGTGTCGAGGAGTGGAGCAACAAACTTGCTATTTGCTGACTGATCGACTTTTAGACCCGGCACGGGTTCAGCTTGTACTTCCTGATGAATGGTCTCAAGCTGTACCACATTTTCCTGTGCAATCGCGTGTGCAGATGCAAAAGAAAGGGAAGAAAAGATGGCTGAAGAAACTATTTTTTTACGAGATTTTATATAGCTCATAATGATTCTTTTTTATTTTTAAGTTTGGATTCGCAAATAATAATTATTATTGTTATCGTTGCTATCCTTCTTGCATTGATATTGGCGATGAACAAAATTTAATCAATTTAAAAAATAGATAGACTAGAGTGCGAACTGAGAATTAAAACCATGTTTTTAATATAGATTGATTAAATATGGATCTTATTTGGTTTTTATTGATAATAGCTATTGATATATAAAGCTATGTTGAATTGCCTTTAAAGACGCTTCAAGGAGTTAAGGGTAAGATATTTAACTAATTTATTTTTCATTTTTATTTTCAATTAAATCCTAATTAATCAATTCCCCTAAATAGACAGTCCGGTTGAATATCTGCCACGGTCGCTGTTCCCATTAAGGCCATGGTAATCTCAAATTCTTCTTTCAGGATTTTGATCACATGCGCTACGCCCAAAGCTCCGGCAGTCGCCAGACCATAAATATAAGGACGGCCAATCAGGACAGCAGAAGCACCTAAGGCAATAGCCTTGAATACATCCGATCCACGACGGATGCCGCCATCATAGAGCAGAGGAAAATCTGCTGGCACCACCTTTTTAATCAGCTGCAAGGCAATGAGAGGAGAAATGCAGGTATCCAGCACGCGACCGCCATGATTGGAAATGATCAGGCCTTTTACCCCATGCTGAATGGCCAGCTGGGCATCCTGAGGATGCACGATTCCTTTTAGAATCACGGGTAAATCGGTTTGCTGTACGATCCAGGCAATATCTTCCCAAGTCGGGGCAATTTTCATCAGTCCATTAAAAACGGGATGATCACCTTCCTTTAATTCCGGAAGGGGAATATGGGTAGGTGTATGTGGATGTTGCATGCCTTCCGGTAAATGGAAAAAGGCACGACGTTCACGATCGCGGATGCCGGTGTGTGGTGAATCCACGGTAATTACCAGCGCCATATAATTGTGTGCTTCAGCCATTTTCACCAATGCTAAAGATTTTTCCCGATCCCCTTGCCAATACAGCTGAAACCATTTGCGTGGATTGTCCTGCTTTAATGCACGCATATCAGTATTAGTAAAAGTACTGAGAATCATATTGCTGCCCATCACTTGTGCTGCGAGGGCAGACGCGGCTTCTGCTTCAGGATGAAACTGCTGCTGATGTCCAATCGGTGCCAGAAAAATTGGATGCGGAAATTTTTGTCCGAACATCTCGATTTCAGTGCTGCCTTGAGTCAGATCTTTCAGCATACGCGGTAGAAGCTGAATATCCTGAAACTGCTGTAAATTGTCCCGGACACTGATTTCATCCATGGAGCCACCCTGCAGATAATCCCAGACCATGCTGGAGAGATGTTTCTCGGCTTCGACCTCATAATCGGCGATGGTTTGTAGGTAGGCCGGGATTTGGGTTAATGGTGCCATTGGTTCACGTGACATTATAAATCACCCCACTGACGAATCAGGTTGTGATAATGATGGGTGAGTTGCAGAACTTCTTCAGTATCGCCAATCTGCTGGCGTAGTTTGATAATGGTCATGTCCAGATCAAACAGCATGCTACGTTTGGCATCTTCACGAACCATACTTTGAATCCAGGTCACGGCAGCAATACGCTTGCCTTGAGTCACAGGTTCAACCCGATGCAGGCTGGTCGATGGATAAACAATCACATCACCAGCGTCCAGTTTGACTTCATGGCAGCCATACTGGTCTTCAACGACCAGCTCGCCACCTTCATATTCATCGATTTCAGATAAAAATAAAGTCAGTGACACATCGGTACGAATAGCCTGTCCGAGCAGAGGAGAATAATGAATGGCATTATCCACATGATTGCCATAGGTGCCTGAATCCTGATAGCAGTTAAACAGGGGCGGCAGGATATGTTTCGGCAGGGCAGCAGAGGTAATTAAATGATGACTTTTCAGCGCCTGTAAAATGATAGGGCTAATCTGCTGATACAGAACAGAAGAAGAATCCAGCTGCAGGTTCTTTTTGATTTTCTGTGCCTGACTCCCGGCACTGAGTTGTCCATTCATCCAGTGTTCTGAGCGATCCAATTGCTGTCTCAGTTCGGCAACTTGTGCTTTGCTTAATACTGCCGGGATATGTAACATCATTTTAAAAGCATTCCTGCAATTGAAAATATCGTGCATTCAAGAGAATACACGATATTGATAGATAGAGATAAAAGCTGAATTAAAATTTATAGTTCAGAGTTAAAGCTGCTGAACGTGGTTGACCCAAGATCACACGGCCACCTCCATTATTCAACGTGCTGATGTACTCTTTATCTGCCAGATTATAAACATTCAGGTTTAAGGAAGTCTGGTCATTAAAGGTATAACCGGCCATAGCATCAAACACCACATAGCTTGGAATACTTGGCATATTCGCTGCTGCAGTACTATCGGTAATCACACGTTTTTGCTCATCCACATAACGTGCGCCTAAGCCCAGTTTTAAACCAGCAATGTTATAGGTCGTCCATAGTGAAGCGGTCCATTCAGGCGACCAGCGTACACTATTGGTCTGGGTCACTACACCCGTGTTGGAGTTGACACTGAACTGGTCTTTTTGCTCGGTTTTCATATGGGCAACACCTGCTGAAATATTCCAGGCATCAGTAATTTTACCGACAGCACCCAATTCGATTCCTTTAACTGTAGTTTTACCTTCCTGAACAGACTCGCGGGTAATCGGATCTTGGGTAAACTGGTTTTCATTTTCGGTGTAGTATGCCGCAGCATTTAAAGCCAGATCACCATCCAGCAGGTCCCATTTGGTGCCAATTTCATAATGATGAGTCTCTTGAGGGTCTGCTGCCGAGCTGTTTATTCCTGTAGTTGAAAGGCTAAAGTTGCTGCTACCCGGCGGTGTCAGGGATTTGGCATAAGATGCATAGACACTGCTGTAGGCGGTTGGCTTATATACACCACCGAGCTTCCAGCTGAATAAAGTGTCATGGGCTTTTAAATCTGTTTTGGTTTCAGTCACTGCTAGTGTCGTACTATCGGTTGAGTAACCTAGTGCATCGTAATTGGTATCGTAATAATCGACACGGACGCCACCATTAAGTTGAAAACGTTCGCCAAACTTGAGCGTATCGAAAAGATAAGCAGCCGCCGTCTGGGTTTCACCATCCGAATAAGCGCCCGTATACACAGGATCAGGCAGATTCTGGTGACGGTCAGGATGGTATAGATTCGCGGGTGGTGTACTGTTAGTAGGCTGCCCTGGCATTTGTGTAGCCAGTGTTCTGGAATGTTGCTGCTCTTTTAATAGCTCTACGCCAGCGACCAGATCATGCTCTACTGAACCGGTTTTGACATTCCAGTTCACCGTGCTCTGATTGGCCAGAATTTTATTTTCCTGATCGACACCCTGACGTGAACGGCTTACAGTCCAGTCTTGAGGATTGGTAGAGTCATTTCTTGAAAGGCTATTAATCCCCGTCAAAGTACGCTGCATATGGGTATTGCCTAGACGGGTAATATTGGTAAATTTCAGATTATCAGCCCAGTCACTTTCGATTTTGGCTGTATACATATCGGCATCAACATCTTCATGGTCATCTGCGTGACCATAATAATTTTCACGGTTCACTTTAGGTGCGCTGGCGATCAGCGGGTCTGCATTCCAAAATCCTTTCATGCCAATCGTTGGAATACCGCCATCTGGAATGTTACGTTGGCGGATATGCTGGGAATAAAGATACAGTCGAGTATCACTATCCAGACCAAACGCTATAGAAGGGGCAACAGCCCAGCCTTGATTCTGGATAAAGTCGCGGCCTTCTACACCGCCATCTTGACCCATTGCATTTAAACGGACAGCAACGCTGTCATTGATCGCCTGATTAATGTCAGTGGCAAGACGCGTATGTTCAGCCGTATTGTAGGTGGCAGAGACTTCACGACTGTTTTCCAAATGAGGCAGTTTGCTGACCAGATTCACATAACCAGACGCCGTACCACGTCCACCTTCGGCACCAGCAGGGCCTTTGACGACTTCCACCTGTTCCAGGTTAAATACATCACGACTCACAGCGCCGAGGTCACGAATGCCATCCAGATAGGTGGAGCTTTGAGTTGAAAAGCCGCGCATCTGGAAGGCGTCGCCAGCACTGGTATTCCCATTCTCACCGAGTTGTAAGGTAATTCCTGGCGTATTGCGTAAGGCTTCAACCAAAGTAGTCGCACCTTGTTCTTTTAATAAGTTTTTGTTGATAATCGAAACAGTTTGAGGCGTATCTACTAAAGCTTGGCTAGATTTAGCAGAACTCAATTGATCTACTTTATATTCATTTGCAGTTTTATTCTTAACTGTAATTTCTTGAAGCTGAATAACGCCTTCATTGGTGATGTTATCTGCATGAGTGATCAGTGGCAAAGTTGCAGCAAGTGCGACCAATGAAGTCTTGTAATGATGTTTTCGGCTTTTGATATGCGCCATGTGACAGAATTCCTGAATTGAATAATATTTCCCTTACCACCTTGATATGCTCGAGTTCATCAAATAGCAGCAATTATGGAGTTATTGTTATGGCCTTTAACAATTTTGCGAATTGTAGTGATAATAATTATCATTAACAATATTTAATTAAATCATTCTTATGAATTTATGGATGAAATTACTGTTTAATATTCAAACTTTAATCTGGGATTTCTATTAAGAAAAATTTCAAAATAAACTTATTTTTCAGTTTTTTACCTAAGATTAAAAAATGTAATTATTTTCTATTTAAAGCTTTTTATCAAAAGGTTTATAAATACAACTAAATCTAGATTTAAAGTTTTATATCTTTCAGAAAATGAAAATAGCCTCACGAATGAGGCTATTTTTTGATGAGGGAAGAAGCTAAAACTTAGTATTTAAAGTTCAGAGAAAGAACTGCGTTACGGCCTTCTGCTTCAGTTGCATAGTGAGATGCATAAGCTTTAGTGAAATAACGTTCATCAGATAAGTTATTTACATTTAACTGCAGGTCAACATTTTGATTTACATTATAACGTGCCATGGCATCATAGCGTACATAACCTGGAACATATTTAGTATTCGCTAGGTCACCATACACTTTGTCCATCGCAACTGCACCAGCACCGATTGTTAACGCAGGGGTTAGATCATAAGTCGTCCAAAGTGTGGCTGAGTTTTTCGCAACGTTAGGCATTTTATTTCCATTGTATGGACTATCTTCATTTGTACATACAGTTGGTCGACCGCTACATTTTTTTCCATTATCAACAGCTTCACTGTCTAGGTATGTATAGCCCGCAGAGACTGCCCATTTATCAGTAAGATTACCGTTTAAACCAAGCTCAAAGCCATCTACCTTACTTTCACCAACGTTAGCATAAGTAGTCGGTGTTAACTGAACTCGAGCATTCTGTTTTTCAGTACGGAAAATTGCAGCAGTCAAATTCAATTTGTCATTAAATAGATCCCATTTCGTACCAATTTCAAATGTGCGGCTTTCTTCAGGATCGAGATTGCTATAATTTTCTGCAATACCTTCTGAACCATCACCTGAGTCAACACCTACAGGGTTGGCTGAAGTAGCGAAGCTTGTGTAAATAGATCCATTTTCACGCGGTTTAAAAGTAAGACCTGCCTGGTAAGTGAAGAAATCAGCGTCACTTGAAATGGTTTCACCTGAAGCATTGGTTTTTTGCTTGGTATCAAAGTCATCCCAACGCAATCCTAAGTCCAATAACCATTGCGGATTGAGTTCAATGTTATCCAGTAAATAAATAGAAGCTGTTTCTGTGGTAGTGGTCGTGGTAGCTCTGTTGGCTGTACGAGCACCTAACCATTGATCACGTGAGTTTGGATTGGTTAAAGAAGT
This sequence comes from Acinetobacter sp. YH16031, assembly GCF_013417335.1. Taxonomy (NCBI): domain Bacteria; kingdom Pseudomonadati; phylum Pseudomonadota; class Gammaproteobacteria; order Moraxellales; family Moraxellaceae; genus Acinetobacter; species Acinetobacter sp. YH16031. The sequence continues at coordinate 145,798 of NZ_VPED01000001.1, read as the reverse complement.
ACACCATGCATCATTATTTGCACAATCACTGTTAAATCCACCTGTCGTGCTATCAGGGTAGCCAGGGTAGGTGGTTGAATAGTTACCTTTATCAGATTCTTGTTTAGAGTATTCAACACCTGTATTAAAGCTATGCTTTAGAGCACCGGTATTAAACTTACCTGCTAAAGAAAGTTGATCGCTAAAGGTTTCTGTATCTGTAATCCGTGAGTTAATACGACGCCATACTTTATCATTGAGTACGTTACCTTTTGAGTCATCAGGCTGCGTCCATAGATAATCATTTTTTGACTTGCTATAAATAGCAGTATTACTCAAAGTCAAATCATCAGTCAGATCATGTTCTAATTTAAGTGTACCAATCTGATTTTCCTGTTTCTGGAAATCACGATTTAATAAACCATAGTAGATGCCTTGTTTAACATCGATAGGTTTACCGACAGTCGCTTTTTTATCTTTGTCATAATTATATGGAACACCAGCATCAGGCGTATCATCAGTTTTTAAGTAGTAGTAGCTTAAAGTCCCACGGGTAGGGGTATCCAGGCCAAAACTGATACTTGGCGCAATACCTGCACGTTTATATTCAGTACCGTCTTTTTGACCGGCTTTTTCATTATGATGACCCATCACAGCAACACGCGCTGCAATGCCATTACCGAAATCTTTGTTACCATCTAAAGTGATGCGTTGGTAATTATCGGTACCTTGTGCAATGGAACCTTCTAAAGAATCACCAGCTTTAGCAACTTTAGAGATCATATTAATACTACCGCCAGTCGTACCGGCACCGCCCATTGCAGAAGAAGAGCCTTTGGTCACTTCAACCTGTTCGACTGCGAACATTTCACGGTTTTGTGAAGTCGCACTACGTACGCCATCTACATACATCGAGCTTTCAGAGTTATAACCACGAATAAATGGACGGTCGCCATTCGGGTTGCCGCCTTCACCCGCACCCAAAGTAATACCCGGTACAGTACGTAAAGCATCAGAAAGTGTAGTGACTTGAGTGTCTTCAATCAGTTGCTTAGAAATAACTGATACAGATTTAGGTGTATCCAGTAAAGGTGCAACAAATTTCTTATTTGCGGAATTATCTACTTTTAAACTTGGTGCCTGTTCAGCTTTAACTTCTTGATGAATAGTTTCGAGCTTGACCACATTTTCATCAGCCACAGCATTTACAGTTACAATCGAGAGGGAAGAGGCAATCGCCGATGAAACGAGTTTTTTACGTGATTTGATAAACGACATGTGGGAACCCGAAAAAAGCTTAAAATTTATGTATGCGAATAATAATAATTCTTATTTAAATTAAGAATTACTTGCAGATAGGAAATGGCGATTTAAATAATTTTATTAATTGGTTTGATCAATGTGATAGTGTATCAAAATGTTTCTAAGTTAATGTATTTAAACTAAATCTGATTAATAGATTATTATCGTTACTTTTATTGAGATTATTAGAGTTTAAAAATTTTGAAGAAAAGATAAAGAAAAGTTTACTAAAAGTCCTATAAAAATCCATAAATGCCGATGAATGAGATGATCTGTCCAGTTTGAGTAATCAATATATCTACTCTTATTTGAGGGAAGGGATATTCAATCAAAGAAAAATGAATTTGACTGAATAAATTTGATTATTACAGCATCAATAAAGACGATTCAAGTATTGTGTTTTGTATATCTGCAAATGTTGTCATATAATGTGGCACATTTTTATAAACCTGTTATTACCAAATATATAGAGGAAGCCATGCAAGTAACTTCTGAAGCGGTTTCGGGCGTTGCCCGTCGTTTAAATGTTTCTGTACCGACGAGCCGTATTAATGAGCAATTTGAAGCTCGTTTAAAACGCACTGCTAAAACTGCGAAGATCAACGGCTTCCGTCCAGGTAAAGTACCTGTAAACGTAGTTCGTCGTGAATACGGCGCTGGTATCTACCAAGAAGTTGTCAACGACATCATTCGTGACACAGTTTTCGAAGCAATCCAACAAGAAAAAATCAACGCTGTTGGTATGCCAAACATCGAAAAAACTGAAATGAAAGACGACGCTTTAGTTTATGAAGCGACTGTTGAAGTTTATCCAGAAGTTGAAGTGAAATTCGAAGGTCTGGAAGTTGAACGTAAAGCGTCTGAAGTAAATGACAAAGACGTTGAGAAGATGATTGAAAATCTTCAAAAACAACGTGCTTCTTGGACTGAAACTAAAGGCATGGCGAAAAAAGACATGCAAGTAACTTTCGACTTCGAAGGTACTGTTGATGGCGAAAAATTTGAAGGCGGCGCTGCGCAAGACTTTAAACTTGTTTTAGGTTCTGGCCGTATGATCCCTGGCTTCGAAGATGGCATCATCGGTATGAAGAAAGGCGAAGAGAAAGTGATCGATGTTACTTTCCCTGAAGATTACCAAGCTGAAAACCTTGCTGGTAAACAAGCTCAATTCAAAATCAATGTGAAACTTGTCGAAAAACAAAAACTTCCAGAAATTGATGCTGAATTCCTGAAAATCTTCGGTATTTCTGAAGAAGATGGCGTTGAAAAACTGAAAGCTGACGTTCGTAAAAACATGGAACGTGAAGTGAAAAACGGCCTGCGTAACCAGGTTAAAGGCGCAACTTTCGATGCACTTGTAGCTGCAAACGAAGTTGAACTTCCATCTGCAATGGTTGCTCAGGAAATTGATCGTCAACGTCAACAAATGATCCAGCAGTTCACTCAACAGTTCGGTGCTCAAGGCGCGAAAGCATTTGATTCAAGCATGCTTCCAGATGACCTGTTCAAAGAACAAGCTGAGAAATCAGTTAAACTTGGCGTATTGGTAAGCCGTATTCTTGCTGATGCGAAAATCGAAGTAGATCAAGCGCGCGTTGAAGCTTATATCGAAGATATGGCTTCTTCTTACGAAGATCCAAACGAAGTGATCGAATACTTCAAAAATGACAAGCAACAACGTGCTCAAATCGAAGCAGTTGTACTTGAAGACCAAGTTGTTGATCACATTCTGTCATCTGCTAAAGTGACTGATGCGACTGTAAGCTATGAAGACTTATTGAAAGAGCAACAAGCTCGTCAACAAGGCTAATTCAAGCTTTCCATAAAAAGGCGCTTCGTGCGCCTTTTTTCATATTAGTAATTTCTTGACATATCTGATTTTCACAAAACTAATGCAAAAAATATGATGGAATTATTCGCGATTATTTTGCAATTTCATTGATTATCCCTCATATTGTGATTATGGATTAAGTCACAAAAATTTAGGAATAAATAAACCTATGTATGTTCCAACGATTGAAAACGCTTTAGTGCCAATGGTGGTAGAACAATCCTCTCGTGGTGAGCGTTCTTTTGATATTTATTCACGCCTTTTACGTGAGCGGGTAATTTTTCTGACAGGTGAAGTTGAAGACAATATGGCCAACCTGATCGTTGCGCAAATGTTGTTTTTAGAAGCTGAGAACCCAGATAAAGATATTCATTTATATATCAACTCACCGGGTGGTTCGGTGACTGCTGGCATGGCGATCTACGATACCATGCAGTTTATTAAACCGGATGTTGTGACTTACTGTATGGGTCAGGCAGCATCAATGGGCGCATTCCTGCTTAATGCAGGAACTAAAGGCAAACGTTACTGCCTTGAAAATGCACGTGTCATGATTCACCAGCCTTTGGGTGGTTTCAAAGGTCAGGCATCAGATATTGAAATTCACGCACGTGAAATTCTGTTCATTAAAGAACGTTTAAACCGTTTAATGGCTGAACATAGCGGTCAGGACTATGAAAAAGTGGCACGCGATACAGACCGTGACAACTTCATGACTGCTCAGCAAGCGAAAGAATACGGTCTTGTGGATGAAGTTTTAACGAAACGTCCATAAGTTTTAGAGATTGAGATATTGGAGTAAATATGTCCGAACATCCTCAAGGACAAAAGCATTGTTCATTTTGCGGTAAAACGCAGTCTGAAGTCGGAAAGCTGATTGCAGGCGAGGACGCATACATTTGTAATGAATGTGTGGACGTATGCTTAGATTTGGTTCAAACCAGTCAACAGGTCGAAACCAATGACTGGGCGAACCGTCCTTTACCGAAACCGCATGAAATCCGTGCGGCGCTCGATCAATATGTGATTGGTCAGGACGTAGCGAAAAAGACATTATCTGTGGCCGTATACAACCATTACAAACGTCTGAAAGTACAGACCAATGGTAAGAAAGCAGATGATTCCGTTGAAATTGCCAAAAGTAATATCCTGCTGGTCGGTCCGACTGGTTCAGGTAAAACTTTGCTGGCACAAACCCTTGCCCGTCTTCTGGACGTTCCATTTGCCATGGCAGATGCAACAACCCTGACTGAAGCGGGTTATGTGGGTGAAGATGTTGAAAACATTGTACAAAAGCTTTTGCAAAAAGCTGATTATGATGTCGAAAAAGCGCAAAAGGGCATTATCTATATCGATGAAATCGACAAGATTACCCGTAAATCTGAAAACCCATCCATTACTCGTGATGTATCAGGTGAAGGCGTACAGCAAGCCTTGCTGAAAATGATCGAAGGTACGGTTGCTTCAATTCCACCACAAGGTGGCCGTAAGCATCCGCAGCAGGAATTCATTCAGATTGATACTTCGAATATCCTGTTCATCTGTGGCGGTGCATTCTCAGGTCTTGAGAAAATCGTACAGCAGCGTCAGGAGAAAGGTGGTATTGGCTTTACTGCAGAAGTCCGTAATAAAGACGAAAGCAAAAAGCTGTCTGAATTGTTCCGTCAGGTTGAAGCGACTGACTTAGTGAAATTTGGTCTGATTCCAGAATTCATTGGTCGTTTACCCGTGATTGCGACTTTGGATGAGCTGGATGAAGAAGCTTTAATGCAGATTCTGACTGAGCCGAAGAATGCATTAACCCGTCAATATAAACATTTGTTTGAGATGGAAAATGTGGACTTGGTCTTTGAAGATTCAGCACTACGTGCGGTTGCGAAAAAAGCACTGGAACGTAATACTGGTGCGCGTGGCCTGCGTTCGATTCTGGAAAATTCATTGCTAGAAACCATGTATGACCTGCCGAGTCGTAGCGATGTAGGCACCGTGGTGGTGAATGAAGCTGTCATTAATGGTAAAGCTGCACCAGAATTTCGTGCTGAACGTCAACCACATGACGAGCCAGAAACAGCGGCAAAAGTTGATTTAAAGGTGGTGAATAGCAAATCTGCTTGATTGCTATTCGTCAGAAACGTGCGAAAACCCCGTGTTTTCGCACGTTTTTTATTTCCAAAAGATAAAAGCAGATGCTAATCTCAACATCTAGGCGTGGACGCCGAAAGCTATAGAAATATATCGCAAAGCACTTGCATACAAGAATAAAGACGCAGTGAGGGATAAGCATGCGTGGAGTCGCAATGGTGCTCATCGGCAGTTTGGCGCTGATGGGTTGTCACGGTAAAAAAGCCGTAGTTGAGCCTACACAGCCACTCAGCACTTTAAAAAATATTGATCTTGAAAAAAAACCGGGCTTCGTCGAACAGCATCGGGTGGGGATGTTTACGATTGGTGGCTGGGTCAACCAGAAACAGGGCAATCATTTTCAGGCAGTTAAACCTCAGCATGAGGATGCTGCAATCGTTTATTTATACCGCCCGGATTCCAAATGGAACCGTCAGGAAATTGTCGCTGCCAGTCTGTTTATCAATCAGCATCGTATTCCGAGTTTATTGCATAATCATCATTACTGGATTGAGTTACCTGCAGGTACTTATCGTTTGAGTACCAGTCGTCCTTTAGGTGCGTTGCACTTCCAAAAACCTAAGTATCTGGACTTTACAGTAGAAGCGGGCCAATCCTATTTTATTAAGTATGATGAAGAAAATCTAAGCACCCGTCGTAGTGTTCCTGGACCTCTGATGCTGATGCCGAGCAGTGTGGGCCTTAATGAAATTGCTTTTACCCAGTTAAAATCGGACAGTTTTAACTTTTTTGCACAGGATCAGGAAACTGGGAAAATCCGCAAGAAAGCCCAGAAAATTAAGGCAACTGAATATGATCCATCTACAGATGTACAGTTGACGACACCATTTAAACTCTGGGATCCAAGAACCTGGTAATTAATTTTAAAACTCCAATAAAAAAGCACCCATCTGGGTGCTTTTTTCATGCAGCTTAAATTAGCCTGCAGCAGCGTCAACTACTGGAATCTTGCCAATTTTCGCTTGCCAGATTTTTGGAGCAGTCGCGTGTACAGATGTACCATTTACGTCAACTGCAACAGAAACAGGCATATCTTTCACTACAAACTTGTAGATCGCTTCCATGCCCAAATCAGCAAATGCAACCACTTCAGCTTCACGGATTGCTTTAGATACGAGGTATGCAGCACCACCTACAGCCATGAGGTAAGTCGCTTTGTTGTCTTTAATTGCTTCAACAGCAGCAGGACCACGGTCCGCTTTACCGATCATGCCATAAAGACCAGTTGCTTCTAATACCTGGCGAGTGAATTTATCCATACGAGTTGCAGTTGTTGGACCTGCAGGACCTACAACTTCGTCACCCACTGGATCAACAGGACCTACGTAGTAGATGAACTTGCCTTTCAAATCAACAGGAAGTTCTTCACCGTTGTTCAGCATGTCTACCATACGTTTGTGTGCAGCATCACGGCCAGTATAGATTGTACCGTTTAGAAGCAGCGTATCACCTGGTTTCCAAGAGTTCATTTCTTCTTGAGTGATATTGTCGAGGTCAACACGTTTAGATGATGAAGAATCCCAAGTAACTGATGGGTAGTCTTCAAGGCTTGGTGCTTGAATATGCGCAACACCTGAACCATCAAGCGTGAAATGTGCGTGACGGGTTGCTGCACAGTTCGGGATCATGCCGACTGGTTTGCCCGCAGCGTGACAAGGGTAATCTTTAATCTTGATGTCTAGAACAGTGGTTAAACCGCCAAGACCTTGAGCACCAATGCCCAATGCGTTTACTTTCTCAAAGATTTCGATACGAAGTTCTTCAAGTTTGTTTTGTGGACCACGACGAAGCAATTCGTCCATGTTGATCTCTTCCATCAATGCTTCTTTGGCAAGCATCATGGCTTTTTCAGCAGTACCACCAATACCGATACCCAGCATACCAGGAGGACACCAGCCTGCACCCATAGTTGGAACAGTTTTTAATACCCAGTCCACGATTGAGTCAGACGGGTTCAACATTGCCAGTTTAGATTTGTTTTCTGAACCGCCACCCTTAGCAGCAACAGTGATGTCTACTTTGTTACCTGGAACAAGTTTGTGATAGATCACAGCAGGCGTGTTGTCTTTGGTGTTCTTACGGCCAAAAGCAGGGTCAGCCAGTACAGATGCACGAAGTACGTTAGAGTTTTCAAGATAACCTTGACGTACACCTTCGTTGATCGCATCGTCAAGGCTCATGGTTAAATCAAATTTAACGTCCATGCCCACTTCAACAAATACGTTGACGATACCAGTATCCTGGCAGATAGGGCGGTGGCCTTCTGCACACATGCGTGAGTTAATTAAGATTTGCGCGATCGCATCTTTCGCAGCTTTGTTCTCTTCACGGTCGTACGCACGGCTCATCGCTTGGATGAAGTCTTGTGGATGATAGTAAGAAATGAACTGAAGCGCATCTTTAACCGATGTGATCAAGTCATCTTGCTTGATAATAGTTGTCATACAAATATCTCTTGAGCGGGCTGTTAGCTAGCGGGCTAAATTATAAGACAAATGAATCCGGTTGTGGGCGTTTTGCAGGGACATTGGCCAAAAGTTTATAGTTTAAGCAATAAGGCATATTAATTTGGCTGAAGGATTGGTGAAAAATGACAGGTTTTTGTCATATTTACTGTCATATTTCAGCTTAAAGTTTATTTGAATATAATTAAATTTATTATAAATATATGATTTATATTAATTAATTAAAATTATGAAAATTTCATCATTGTCATATAACTGTCATAAAACTTTTACATAATGCGCTTATCAAATGAATGATGAGTTTTCTTTATGACCCTGACTAGTGTATTGATGGTAATTGCTTTTAGTCTTTATATCGCTGCTACTTGGTTCTACGGCCAGAAAGAAGATCAAGCTTAAGCTTTATCTTCTTTTTTACATTTTAAAAGCTAAAAAATTAGCCTATCTTCAAATCTTCAAATCTTCAAATCTTCAAATCTTCAAATCTTCAAATCTTCAAATCTTCAAATCTTCAAATCTTCAAATCTTCAAATCTTCAAATCTTTCAAATCTTCAAATCTTCAAATCTTCAAATCTTCAAATTACCTTAATAAAAAAACAATATTTCAATCATCTTGGTCTTGCCACAACACGCCTGTGACACAGTTATTTTTCTTCATTACATTATTAACCCAGAAAAACTCAAAGCCTGAAAACCCTTACACACAGCCAATTTTTTAGGGCTTAGACTGAGGTCTCTCAACTTCTATAAATAGGGCAATTGGAATGAGTAACTTTAATACAAATGACATCAAAGAACATGCTTCAGTAATTGCTTCAGATGGTACTCAAGTTGGTAAAGTGGATCATTTAGAAGGTCAGGACAAGATTAAATTGACAAGAAGTGATGACGAGAATAATGAGCATCATCTGATTCCGATCAGCTGGGTAAGCGAAGTGAAAGATGACAGCGTGATCTTGAATAAAACAGCAGAAGATGTGCACAAAGAATGGACCACGGTATAAGCATGATCGTTGCTTGATTTGTTCTGCTTTGGCTTAAATAGTCAAACTGGATACAAGTTTAAATAGGCAAATCTGATCTGTTAAAGTGGTAAATGCCAGCCTGATCGGCTGGCATTTCTTTTGTGTCATAAATTTTTTTATTTTAGTTTTATTTACTCATAGCGCGGATTACGAACCTGCATAATTTTTTGAGCTAGACAATCTGTAGATTATAGAACGTCTAATGATTACCGAGAAAACTTATAAAATAGATCAATAAAAAAACCACCCGATCTTTTGACCGGATGGTTGTGGAGTGTTAAAGAAAATTAACTAGCTTGCTGATCAGCCTGAATCGCAGTTAAAGCAATGGTAAATACAATGTCATCGACCAGCGCACCACGTGACAGGTCATTCACCGGCTTGTTCAAGCCTTGCAGCATCGGACCGACACTCACGACATTTGCTGCACGTTGTACCGCTTTATAAGTGGTGTTACCAGTATTTAGATCAGGGAAGATAAACACATTGGCACGACCAGCGACTTGTGAATCTGGTGCTTTCTGACGACCCACACTTTCAACTGAAGCGGCATCGTATTGAAGTGGACCATCAATCAGCAGATCAGGACGACGCTGCTTGGCAATCTCAGTCGCTTTCGCCACTTTTTCTACGTCTGCACCTGTACCTGAAGTCCCGGTAGAGTAAGAAATCATGGCAATACGTGGATCAATGCCAAAGGCTTTTGCAGAGTCAGCAGACTGAATCGCAATTTCCGCCAGTTGTTCAGCATCCGGATCTGGATTAATCGCACAGTCACCATAAACATAGACCTCATCTGGCAGCAGCATAAAGAATACTGAGGAAACCAGTGAATATTCAGGCGCTGTCTTGATCAACTGGAAAGCAGGACGAACGGTATTGGCAGTCGTATGTACTGCACCAGAAACCAGACCATCCACCTGATCAAGTGCCAGCATCATAGTGCCGAGTACCACAGTATCCTGTAACTGTTCACGCGCCTGTAATTCATTGATTTTGCCTTTACGCAGTTCAACCATTTTTTCGACATAATTCTCGCGAATCAGGTCGGGATCAATAATTTCAAGATCGTGCGGTAATTCAATATTGCGTGCTTTAGCAACTTCAACCACTTCTTCCGGTTTTGCCAGCAAGATACAGTGCGCAATCCCACGAGATTGACAGATCGCAGCCGCCTGAATGGTACGTGGCTCATCACCTTCCGGAAGCACAATACGTTTTTTCGCAGTAATCGATTTTTGTACCAGTTCATGACGGAATGCAGAAGGAGACAGACGTGGCTTATAAGAACCATTGATTAGCTGTGCAATCCATTCTTCATTTAAATGACTGGACACAAAACGAGTGACCTGTTCAGCACGTTCAGTATCATCACATGGAATTTCATTGCTTAAATTGGCCAGACTTTGGGCAGTTTCAAAAGTGCTAAGTGGCGTATGCAGAATAGGCAGACCATGTTTAATCGCTGTCTGGCAGAACTCCAGTACAGCCGAATTTGGCTCATAATGTTCAGTCAGTACCAGTCCTGCCAATGGAATGCCATTGCTGCTCGCCAGGCTACTTGCCAGCAAGACATCAATACGGTCTGATGCACTAATGATCAGCTCGCCAGCCACGAATTTATGCAATTCATGTTCAATATTGGACGCAATTAAACTGCTGTGTAAGACACGGCGCTGTTTTGCTTCACCCAAGTTCACCCAGTCTGCTGAAATATGCGCTGCCAGGTCAGAAATACGTGGCACACTTAAAGTATTACTGAATGGAACCAGACCAATGACTGGAAGCTTTTCAGACCCAATATGGGCATGAGTTTTCTGAATAGCTGCTATAAATTTGTTGGTATCACTAATCAGGCGTAAACCAGGATCAATAGTCACCGGGATATGGGCAGAATCTTCAGGTAAGCCTTTGGTGCGCATAAATAATACGCCAGCCATACGGGTAGAAGAGGACCCACCCAGATAACGTAATTGGCTTTCAATTTTTTCAGCTGCCACTTCAGGCTGGTTGATATCAGCATTGCTGACAATAATGACTTTGGCATCGAGTGCCTGTGCCAAGGCTGCATTAAAGCTTGACGCAAAGGTATCACGGCTATTGGGTACCAAACCTTCAACAATAATCAGGTCATGATTTTTGGCAATCTCACGATGCAGGCGTACTGCATCTTCAAGCAATTCATCTGTTTCACCAAGATTAAAGCGCTGAATCAGACTTTCATAAGCAATCGGTTCAACGGTTTCACTTTGGGATAAATGACGATAGAGTGCTGTAGTGCGATCTGTATCCTGACTTTTTTCCTGTGAAAAAGGTTTCACAAAGCCTGCCTTTACCCCTTGGCATTCTAAAGCATATACCAAACCTAAACAGGCTGAAGTTAAGCCAACGCCTTCCCCGGTCGGCACCAATAAAATCGTTTTCATAAGTAATATCAGTCGCGCAATAATAGAAATTAGGTAAAAGGGAACCAGGCTTGCTTATGCAAGCGCAGCCTCAGGTTCAGACTTTTTTGCAGTGGCTTGCTCCACTTCATTCTCTACCACAGAATGAGTTTCTTTCGCGATTCGACCTTCTTCATCAGTCGGAACTACCCAGATTTGTGGGCCTGTACCATTATCGATCCGGCCTTCAGTACCGCGTTTCAAACTGCTATTAGCGTCTTTATCCAGGTTGAAACCGAAATGTGGTAAATAAGCCATGGTTTTTTCACGGATATACGCCGAGTTTTCACCAATACCACCGGTAAAGAACAGACCATCAATACGTGGCAGACCACAGCTTAAAGCAGCTAAAGATTTCGCCAGACGGTAGCAGAATACTTCAATCGCAAGAGTCGCATCTTCACTACCTTGTTCTGAGGCTTCAATCAGGGTACGCATGTCATTAGACAGGTTGTCAGACAAACCAAGCAAGCCACTTTCTTTATTCAGCATCTTGTCAATTTTATATACATCCCAGCCTAGGTTTGCAGCCAGGAAGCTATGCAAACTTGGATCGACATCACCACTACGGGTCCCCATCACCACACCTTCAAGTGGCGTCAGACCCATTGAGGTATCTACACTTTGGCCATTCCATACGGCACAGGTCGAACTACCATTACCGAGATGCGCTGTTAACCAGCCACCTTGCTTAAAGCTGCCCGCCAGTTCAGAACCGCGATCTGATACATAAGCATGGCTGGTACCATGGAAACCATAACGACGTACGCCATATTCGGTATAAAGGAATTTAGGCAGGGCATAACGGTAAGCATATGCCGGCATGGTTTGATGGAAAGCAGTGTCGAATACTGCGACTTGTGGCAAGTCTGGGAATAAACGTTTAGTCGCTTCGATCCCGATCAGGTGAGCCGGGTTGTGCAAAGGCGCAAGTGGAGTTGCTTCGCGAATTTTTTCAATAATCTCGTCAGTAATTAGTTCAGCTTTGGTCAGGCTGCCGCCATGTACCACACGGTGACCAATCGCATCCGGCTTGTAGTTCGCCAGACGCTCTAAACCTACTTCTAACGCTTTTTTATGATCTGCAAAAGGAATATGAATATCGACTGGTTCATTGCCGACAGTCACACCTTTAATACGGGCATTTTCTGTGCCTAAGTTCTCAGCTAAGCCGTGAATACGGAAATTCTTTTCTTCAAGCAATAGGGCAAACTTGATTGAAGAAGAGCCACAATTAATAACTAATACTGATTTAGACACGATTGTTTACCCGATTCTAATTAAAATTCTCATCCATTTCGTTGACCTGTCTGCTGGCAAAAGCGACACAAGATAGGTCTGTGATCATGTTTTAACATGGGTTTTTTTACTGTCCTAGATAGACTTTAGCCGATTAGACTTAAGCATTATCGACCACAGCGACAATAATAATTAAAATTTATCAGTTCATAGTTTTCATTTATAAATAAAATACTGCTAAAAAATGATCTATTAAACTGTAACTTATATTTCTTAAAAATAATGTTTATTTATTCTACCTTTTAGGTATGGATATGAAGAAATTATATGCAATTTTATAAAGGCTGCATATTTACTTGAACATGTCTTTTATTCATCTAATGCATAAAAAATCAGCCTTGCGAACAAGGCTGATTTTATTATCTATTTACTGGCGAATCTGACCATCGCCGAAGACTACCCATTTCTGGGAAGTCAGGCCTTCTAAACCAACCGGGCCACGGGCATGAATCTTATCCGTCGAAATACCGATTTCCGCCCCTAAGCCATATTCAAAACCGTCAGCAAAGCGGGTAGAGGCATTGATCATGACTGAACTCGAATCTACACCAGCTAAAAATTCGCGAGCGATGCTGTAATTTTCAGTAATAATTGAATCTGTATGATGCGAGCCATATTTATTGATATGTTCAATGGCTTCCTCAACACCCGATACGATTTTAACTGCCAGAATCGGACCTAGATACTCGGTGTACCAATCTTCTTCTGTTGCGGCAACTACCTGATTGCCCAAGATACGCTGGGTTTCACGACAACCACGAAGCTCTACCTGTTTTTCCTGATACAGCTCAGCAATTCGAGGCAGGAAATCTTCAGCCACTTTTTCATCAACCAGCAAAGTTTCCATGGCATTACATACGCCATAACGATGGGTTTTGGCATTTAAAGCAATTGGCAGGGCTTTGAGCAGATCAGCCTGTGCTTCGACATAGACATGGCAATTCCCGTCCAGATGTTTAATCACAGGCACACGTGCCTCTTCAGTAATGCGTTCAATTAAGCCTTTACCACCACGCGGTACGATCACATCGACATATTCAGTTAGGGTAATCAGCTGGCCAACTGCAGCACGGTCAGTCGTATTAATCACCTGAACTGATGCTTCAGGTAAACCTGCCACTTTTAAGCCATGCTGGATGGCAGTTGCAATGGCCTGGTTAGATTCCAGAGCTTCTGAACCGCCACGCAGAATAATCGCATTTCCAGATTTTAATGCCAGTGAAGCAGCTTCCAGAGTTACATTCGGACGTGATTCATAAATCATGCCCACTACGCCCAAAGGCACACGCATCTTGCCAAGCTGAATCCCTGTAGGACGGTAAGCCATATCAGTGATTTCACCAATTGGATCTTTCAGGCTGATCACATCTTTCAGGCCCTGTAACATACCTTTAAAGCGTGCGGGGTTGAGTTCTAAGCGATCAAGCAGGGCACTGTCCAGATTGTTCTGGTGAGCTTTATTCATATCAATCTGGTTAGCAGCCAGAATAGCGGCCTGGCTATTTTCTAAAGCGGTATAAATTGCTGACAATGCGCTGTTTTTAGTTTGGGTAGACGCACGAGCCAAAATGCGAGAAGCCTGGCGTGCCTGCTGTCCTACCGTTTGCATGTATTGTTCAATAGACTCTTGCATAGCGGTTCAATCACTTAGAAATTTCACTTTGATATTAACAGTCTGATGCCGGACAATGAAGCCCATCACTTAAAAATCATAAGCTTTTCACTGTTTCTAAACATTTTGAAATTGTTTTATCTTTAAAAGCAGATAAGTGGTTGTCGAATCAGTTGCTTGTGAAAAGCCGCTCTGTATAGAATGAAATGTAGCGACATAGATGTCATTGATATAATTACTACAGCGCAGGATGCGTGTTCAGGATAATCGGAATAATCCTGAAGCATAAGATCTGTAAATAATGACTTGCACAATAAAAATAAGGCAAGGACGGAGGAAAGGAATATGAATTCCATTATCCAGATGGATGCCCAGGCATTGGACCAACATAGCCATTACGGTTTTTTTGATCTTTATGATAAGCACAGTTTCAAGCAACCAGCACGTACGACATGGATCGATGGCTGGAAAATCGAGTATATGGCCATTGCGCGTCCTGATACTTTGCATATGCGCCCAATGGTGATTATTGGGGGAGCTTTTCAGAACTTTAATTCTTACAAATATTGTGTAGAACAGTTATTTGATGCGGGACCTATTATTTTAATTGATTTACCTTCCATGGGGGCCAACCAGCAAATTACTAACGTTGATACCGGCTTATCTGCAGGAACACTTGAACTGGAAGATCTGGCAGCGATGCTAGGCCAATGGCTGGAGCAGATGCAACTGCCTAAGGTGGCTATTCTGGGAATGTCTCTGGGTTCAGTGGTGGCTTCCTGTCTGGCAGATCAGCGTCCTGAACTGGTAGACCGTATGATTTTAATGGGTGTGATGCAGAAAACCCGCAAAAGCTGGCGCATGCTGCTGGAAGAATCTCTGCATTTAATGAAAGAACAGCGCATGGATGAATTCGGCCAAGCGGTGATTCTGTATCTGGTCAATCATGCACGTTTAAAAGAAACCCGCATGTCGCCAACAGCAAAACGGTTGTTCTTTAAGCAGATGTCCGAGTTTACTGCCACTGAGCAGGACCGCTATGACATTAACTGTAACCGTCTTTTAAGACTGACCAATGTACCGATTCCTCAATGCAAAGTTTTGGTGGCTTGCGGGCAATATGACAGCTTTACCTTGCCGCATGAAAATGCCAATTTTGCCCTGCAATGTCCAAACATGCAGTATGTGCAGATCGCTTCTGCAGATCATGTGCCTCAGTTACAGCGCCGTAAAGAAACCATGCATCTATTTGCAACTTTCTTGCGTGATGAGCCGGTTGATCAGCTCGAAGGTATTATCCCGTTCACCCGTGAACAGATGCAGCAGATCGAACGACGTGGTGAAGAGCGGATTACAGTTCAGGATCCACAGCGTTATTTAAGTCATCGCCATTCTGATCTGATACTCAAGGCAGAAATTATCGATATGAATTTCTTTGGGGTGTTGCTGGAATTGGAACCTGGATTAACCGATCAGGCAGCCGCATATCCACGTGATCTGGCTTTACATTTGGAAGATGAAGAAGGGGAGTTTAAGATCGAATGTTTAATCTTCGAGCATGATGGCACTCAGTTACGTGCTTTGTTCAAGCATGGCAGTTTTGATGTAGCAGAGCGTTTACTACGTTTTGTCCAGAAAGAGAAAGCACTTCAACAGGCTGAAGTATTCGATGCAGTCATCTAAACAATAAAATTCATAAAAAAACAGCGTGATTAAACGCTGTTTTTTTTCACCGCATGAATCATCCAGACCAAATCGCCTAGATGTTCATCCTGTTCATAATGAGGACTCTGCTGTCGAGGTTCTGCAAAATAACGTTGTGGCTGTTCGACCTCCACCCACATAAACCCAGCTTGCTGAAAAAACTGCTGTAGTTCTTGAGGTGATTTAAAATGAAAAGTAAATGCACTGCGTGACATGAATTTTAGCAGACGGCTACAAGCCCAGATAAAGCTTGCCAGTTTATTTTTGACCGGTTCAGGATAAATATCACTGAGATAATGCACTTCACTGAAACCTTGACCATATTCGTTAATACCTTTGAGCAAGGTAAACAGCATTTTTTGATCAAAGTAATTGATCAGGCCTTCACTAATAATGACTAGAGGCTGTTGCGGGTCAAAGACTTTAAAAATATTCGCCAGTTCTGCACTAAAAATATCGCCGCTCAATACTTCCGGGGCATCTTGATCAATCTGCTGCAAGGCGTTGGTTTTGATCCTGGCCATATCGGGCAGATCCAGCTCCCGATAATTAATCCCGGGAAATTTCTGTCTAAAACTCCAGCTGCGTGGGGATAAACCACTAGCAATTTCCAGTACCTGTAATTGAGGATATTTACTAATTAACTGGCTTAAGTGTTCATCAATCATTTGATGACGCTGTTTCAGGGTAGTGCGCATACTGCCGCCCACATGACGCTCAGCCCATGACTCCAGTGGATGAACCAGTTTGGCAAGGAATTTACCTTTAGAAGTGGCAAATACGGGATGTGAAATCCCCATTTTGTACCAGATATAGCCAGTATAATGTGCAGTAAAAGAAATATGGCGGTGTTGTGAAAGAGATTCTGTCATGTCGTCCTGACCTTATTGTTGTTTTAATTTAATGCTGCTCATTAATATAGCAGTCTTTTCAACATGATAATAAAAAAGGAACACCTTGTCGTGTTCCTTTGTCGTATTCAGGTCATTTAAAAATTACAGAACCTGATCTTTAAACTGGCTGATTTCATCACGGATCTGGCGCCATTCATCTCCAAGATTCAGTTCAGTACTGATTTGAATCTCTGGAATTTTTCCGCGCATACGTTCCAGACGCTGCTGATTTGGCAGTGGCAGATCCTGAATGCCCTCAAGCGCAATACATTGTGCTGCGCGATCATTGCAGACTAACCCCATATCACAACCTGCTTTCAATGCCGCCTGAATACGGGCATCGGCACCACCAGCCACACAGGCAGCCTGCATGCTTAAATCATCCGAGAACAGTACGCCGTCGAATCCAAGTTCTTGACGTAACACTTTCTGAATCCAGAATTCTGAAAAACCGGCTGGATTTGGATCAACCTGACTATAGATAACATGGGCAGGCATAAGCGCATCCAGTTGGGATTGTAACTGAATAAAAGTCTGCATATCCTTTTGCTGGATTTCTTCATAGCTGCGCATATCAATGGCAGCGGCCACATGCGAATCGGCCTTAACCGAACCATGTCCCGGGAAATGCTTACCGGTCGAAGCCATGCCAGCACGTTTCATACCTTTCAGAAAAGCACTAGCTAGTGGAATAATATCCTGAATATTTCTGGCAAAGCTACGGTCGCCAATCACATCACTAATATCATTCAGATCCAGTACAGGCGCAAAACTGAAGTCAATTCCGACAGCCAGTACTTCAGTCGCCATCAACCAGCCACATTTCTCGGCCAGTTCCAGCGCTTTTTCACGATCCGTCTGGTAAAGCTCACCAAATTTGCCCATGGCAGGCAGCAGGGTAAAGCCCTGTTTCAGGCGCTGTACCCGGCCACCTTCCTGATCCACCGCAATCAGAATATCTGGACGGACCTGACGCATATGATCAGTCAAAGCGCGGACTTGGGCAGGAGATTCAATATTGCGACCGAATAAAATCACACCACCGACTTGTGGTGCACCCAAGAGTTCAATATCTTCTTGAGTAAGGGTAGTGCCTGCGATGTCGAGCATCAATGCGCCAATCATATGCGGAATCCATTTTAGAATTTTCGGGGAAAACAATACCTGAATTCTGCAATGATTTGCTACACTTTGTCAGCACAGAATATGATAAAACTACACGACATAAACATATTAAGTTGTTTAAGATGCTGAATACTTTAAGTTCTGCTCGAAAAGCAACACGGTCAAATTGGTCTTGAGGCCAAGGAAGTACGAATTATTTATGAAATTTCAAACAATAGCTTGTGCAGTTGCGATTGCGACAGGCGGATTATTTTTTACCCATGTGGTGAATGATGCAATTGCAGCTGATGGTAAAGAAGTAGTCAGCAAAGCAGTGCTTCAACCTTCTCAAGAACAGGCATTGGTATCCCGACAACTGGCAACTCTCGTTGATCGCCAACATTATTTGAATATGCGTCTGGATGCTCAGACTTCACAGCGTATCTTTGATTTTTATATTGATAGTCTGGATGCAGATCACAGTCTTTTTCTGGCATCTGAAATAGAAGATTATAAAAAACGCTATGGCGCTACTTTCGGTGCCAATCTGAAAGCTGGTAATTTGTCTGGCCCTTATGAAATTCATGCGCAGTATCGTGAGCGTTTAGCCCAGTTCTATACCTTTATGCTGGAAGAACTGAAAAAACCACAAAATCTGAACCAGAAGAATGTATATATTGAAACGGATCGCGAAAAGGCGCCGTTCTTTAAAACTCAGGCTGAACAACGTGCTCACTGGTCAAAAATGCTGGTCTCTCAGCTGATTAACCTGACGATCAGTAAGGAAGAAGAGCAGGCCAAGCAAAATGCACTTAAAGCCAATCCTGAACTGGCGAATGGTCAGGACCTAACTGGGCCGGAAGATTTAACGCCTGCTCAAACCCTGACTAAGCGTTATACCCGTCAGTTAGAGCGTCTCAGCCGGATCAAGAGTGATGATGTGCTGGACAAAACCCTGAATGCGATGATGCTGACTTATGATCCGCACAGTAATTATTTCCCGCCTGTAGATGCGATGGAGCTGAACCGTCAGACTACATTGCAGCTGGAAGGGATTGGAGTGTCGATTCGCCCAGAACGTGGTAATGAAGATTACACCAAGATTGAAACCATTGTAGAAGGTGGGCCTGCCAGCAAATCAGGACAGGTAAAATCAGGTGACCGTATTGTTGGCGTTGCTCAAGACGGCGAACAGATGGTTGATGTAATTGGCTGGCCAAGTAATGAAATTGTTGGTCTGATTCGTGGTAAGCGCGGCACCAAAGTAACACTGAAGTTACTAGGCCCGGGTGCGACCATGGGACAGGCGCGTAATGTCAGTCTGGTACGTGATGTGATTCAGGAAGAAGATGCCGGGGTTAGAACCCGTACCGTGGAAATCCAGCGTGATGGTAAAAAATATCAATATGGTGTGATTGAAATTCCATCTTTCTATCTGAACTATCGTGCCCGTCGTGCGGGTACCGACTACCGTTCCGTATCAGAAGATACCAATAAGGCCCTGAAAGAGCTGGCTGCGAAGAATGTTGCCGGTATTATTGTAGACTTGCGCAATAACCCGGGTGGTTCACTTGAAGAAGTGGCACGTATGCTGGGACAGGTGATCAAGTCAGGTCCTGTGGTTCAGATTCGTGATGGTAACGGTAATGTCAGCGTCTTTGAAGATGATGATGGTGGTGCACAAACCTATGCCGGTCCATTGGCAGTAATGGTGAACCTGGCTTCTGCATCTGCAAGTGAAATTTATTCAGCAGCAATTCAGGATTATGAACGTGGCATCGTGATTGGTAGTACCACAACAGGTAAAGGAACTGCGCAGGTTCAGCTGGATAGCTTGGCACATGGTCAGGCAACACTGACTCAGCGTAAGTTCTACCGTGTGACGGGGGGTAGTACCCAAAACAAGGGCGTGATTCCGGATATCAAGCTGGTCGACATCTATAACGAAGAGTTTGGTGAACGTAAGGCTAAAAATGCCCTAGAGTGGGATACGATTCCAACTGCGCCATTTAAACGTGAAGGTGTGGTCCAGAAATATGTACCGGAACTGGCCAAGTTATCTCAACAGCGTGTCGCTCAGAATCCTCAATTCAAGTATCTGGAACAGCGTACAGCGGCTATGAAAAAAGTCGAAGACCAAAAACGTGTAGTTCTGGATCTGGAACAGCGTAAAGCTGAGTTGCTGGATATCGAGCGTAAAGCTTTAGAAGCTGAAAATGCCCGCCGTGCTGCAACCGGCCTGAAACCTTATCCAAACTGGGAAAGTTATCAGGCATCTCTGGATGCCATGGTTGAAGCCCGGGCGAAAATGAAAGCCAAAGAACGTCCGGCATTACCGGAAGAAGAAGCTTTTGTGCTGGAAGCCGCACATGTCTTGGCTGACTATGCTCAAGTACAGTCAAAACAGTAACTTTAACATAAAGTAATATAAGTTCTAAACACAGCCTATTTCGATAGGCTGTTTTTTTGTGCAAATAAAATGCAATATCAATTAAATATAAAGTGCTATGTAACTAAATAAAAAAGAAAAATTTGTGATTTATGTCGAATAAAAAAGCTGGAATATTAAATTTAATCAATTGATAAAATCTCAAAGACTTCTAATATGTAAGCTGAATTTTTATTTTATCGATTCAGGGCAATTTTAAACTTCACTCCAGCTACTGAAGAGATAAAAATATTGCAATAAATTTTGTTATGGCTTCAAGTTTGAAGCAGTCGGGATGAACTCTGAAAAGAGTATTTTATTTTTTATAGGGCGTAAATTTAGCGGGGAATCGTGCGAATACAGCTGCGCAATAAAATAAAAATGATCGCCCAGATGGAACATTTTATATGATTCATGCTCATCATGATGTCAGTCTGCTCATTGGATCAATGGCTGTGGCATTTATTGCCTGCTATTTGACGCTTACGCTTGAGCAGATGCTATTTCGTAATGTGTCGCTAAGGTTGAAAACCCTTGTTTTACTGTTCAGCGGTGGCTTACTGGGACTGGCGATCTGGGGAATGCATTATGTCGGCATGACGGCAGCTCATTTTCCTGATGCTTATGATATCGATACTGCACTCACCTTAAGTTCTTATGTGATTGGCTTTGTGGGAGCAACCTTTGCCATCTGGCTCACTACCCGTAAAACCTTGCCTTGTGCCCGCTTGATTCTAGGTGCTGTTCTGATGGGGCTGGGCATGTCAGGAATGCACTATGTGGGCATGCTGGGCCTGAATGTTAAAAATCATGTGACTGCCTATCATCCTTTATTAATGATTTGTTCGATCCTGATTGCAACGAGTGGAGCGGGACTCAGTTTCTGGGTGGCCTTCAAATATCGACAGGCAGTGCAAAGTACGATCCGGATGAAGCTCGTGGTCGCGAGTATGCTTACGTTGACCATTGTCGGGATGCATTATACGGGAATGGCGGCACTCAGTTTTTATGAAGATGCCCACCCACTGAGCCAGATCAGTCATTCCCACTATGCCTTGCTATTTTCAGTCATCCTGATTAGTTGTCTGGTACTGGTGACTGCATTTGGCGTAGCCATGCTGGAGTTACGCTTTGAATCACGTAACCGTCAGCTGATGCTGGCCAATAAAGAACTGGCGAATCAGGCGATTCAGGATAATCTCACCAAACTGCCAAACCGATTATATCTGGTCAAATATGCACAATTGCTGTTTTCTGGCCGGCAACAAGATGCCCAGCATGAAATCGCTTTTTTATATATTGATTTGGATCGCTTTAAAGCCGTGAATGATGTGTTTGGCCATCACGTTGGGGATCAGCTACTGATTCAGCTGGCTTATCGTATTCATCAAATTCTGGGAGATGATTCCAAACTGCTGCGTATCGGTGGCGATGAATTTCTGCTGGTGCTGGAAAATACTTCAGTAGAGCAGGCCTCGAAAATATCGGAAAGGATCCTGGAACTGATTCAGGAAAGTTTCCAGATCAGTGGCAAGACCATCAATATCTCGGGCAGTATCGGGATCGCGATGTATCCGAAGCATGGCCAGAATCTGCAGGATCTGCTGATCAATGCAGATGCCGCCATGTTGACTTCCAAGTATCAGGGACGGAATACCTATTCTGTTTTTAATTTCTCGACCGATCAGCATGAAAGCAAAAGCCAGAGCAAACTGATCAATGATCTGTATAAAGCAGTAGAAGAGCAGCAGTTTATCTTGGTTTATCAGCCAAAATTTACCCATGATGAGCAGATCTGTGGTGTAGAAGCTCTGATTCGCTGGAAGCACCCATTGCATGGTTTGTTGGGTCCGAATATGTTTATTCCCGGAGCAGAAAAAACCGGTCTGATTATTCCGATGGGCTACTGGGCTTTAGAGCAGGCCTGTAAACAGATTCAGCTCTGGGAAGCTGATCATGCTGATTTTTTCCCGATCGGTGTCAATTTATCTGCGGTTCAGTTTGAGCATAAGCATCTGATCAGTACGCTGGAGCAGCTACTCAGTCAATATAAAATTGATCCTCAACATTTGATGATTGAGATTACTGAATCGACTGCCATGCATCACATTGATTCGAGTATCCGGACTTTGCAGCAGTTGCGTCAGATGGGCATCCAGCTGGCGATTGATGATTTTGGTACCGGGCATTCCAGCTTTCTGTATTTAAAAAACCTGCCTGTCGATGAGCTGAAAATTGACAAGGAATTTATTCAGGGTCTGAGTGCAGGTTCCAAGGAAGAAATGATTCTGGAAAGTATTATTCAGCTGGCCATTAAACTGGGTTTAAAAGTGACAGCAGAAGGAATTGAAACTGTGCAGCAAGCGGAAATTTTGACCCGTTTGGGCTGTCAGCAGATGCAGGGCTATCTGCTGGGTAAACCGATGGATGTCGAGCAACTTGAAGCTAGGGCCTTTGTTTCTTGAACCCGGTAAATCACTATTTAGAATTTTTTATGATTAAACTAATCAATTGTAAATTATAAAATTTATGTGGTTATCGATTTATAATTTCTAGATTGGGTAGTGAATTAAATCCGTTAAATCGACGAGCCAAAAAAATATCAGTTCAACCAGAAAAGAGAATGGAAAACTGCGATTTCTCCAGTTTATAGGGCTGCTTATTGGCTCTAGAAATCTGCTACAATATCGTCAATTTTTCATATTGATCGTATTTGATCTTGAGCACTGCGGTTCTGCAGTAGGTATTTTCCATGAGTTTTAAAGATGAGTTAGCGGCACAGGTCGCTCAGCGACGTACATTCGCCATTATTTCCCACCCAAATAACACACTATAATTCATCTTATTCCAACCCATTTCAAAAGCATTCAAAATAAAATTAATATTTTATTAAATTACAGTATTTTAATAAAATTTTTCTCTATACCCATTGCATCATGTTTCAAGTTGAATTAAGTTTATTCAGAAGTTTTGTGTACATGAGTGTGTACATATTTGATGTTACTTTTTCTGATTTAAAATTTTGTACACAGGTGTGAAATGCCACTTACGGACACATGGCTTAAAAAGAATTTAGGTAAGACTAGGGATGAGCAACATGTCGAACCTGATAGAGATGGCTTGAGTGTACGTGTGTCACCTAAAGGTAAGATCACTTTTCAAATGCGCTTCAGATACGAGGGTAAGCAAGCTCGCCTAGACTTGGGTTCTTACCCCAATTTGACTTTATTACAAGCTAGGCAAGAGTTGCAAAAAATGAAAGGTGTCCTAGAGGCAGGACATGATCCAAGAGTATATAAAAAGTTAGAAGTTCATAAAGTGACGAACGCACTAACTTTTAAGGAGCTCTATTTAGAATGGCATGAAAAATACTGCATGCCGAATAAGAAAAATGCACAACAACAATTGCGGTCTTTTGAGTTGTATGTGTTTCCTAAATATGGATATCTGCCAGCAGATCAAATTACACTACATATGTGGTTAGAGTTACTAGAAGACCATTTTGAAAAATCTGCATCAATTACTGATCGACTGCTAACAAATACAAAACAGTGCTTAGATTGGGGCGTAAATCGTAGGCTGATTGAGAATAACCCGATACGTCATATAACTGGAAAACGTGATCTCAACATTAAAAAGAATAAAGTGGATCGAATTCTTGAAGATGACGAAGTGGCACTAATTTGGAAAATTTGCGATGAGTCTAGAATGGCGTTGAAAAATGCGCTGTTTATTAAAATCTGTCTCTTCTATGCTAATAGATATAGTGAGTTGAGGATGGCAAAAAAATCGGATTTCGATTTTGAACGCAAAATTTGGACTGTACCACCTGAAAACCATAAGACAGGTAAGTATACGAAGCGACCTCTTCTTAGACCGATATTGCCTGAAATTGAGCCTTTTATTCAGCAGGCTATGGAGCTGAATAGTTCCATCTATATGTTCGTGAATAATGGGACTAAAGAGATGTATGGGCAAAATGGTCCAGGTAAGCTACCGTATAATGTCATGCAATATGCAAGAAGACATTATGGTGTTGAGATGAAACATTGGTCTATGCATGATTTAAGACGTACAGCTCGTACTCATTTTAGTCGTTTTACATCGCGTGATATTGCAGAGTTAATGATTGGTCATACCATGCCAGGAGAGCAAGGGACATATGACTACCATGATTATCAGAAAGAGATGGGAATCGCTTATAAACAATGGTGGGATAAATTGGAAAGCCTAACTAGTTAGGCTTTCATTATTTCTAAAAAATTTAGCTTCCCATGTTTCTATTTGCTCTCGGTCCCAAAGACTTGTAGACCCCTTTACTGCTTTTATGGGTTGCGGGAATGGCTCCGCAAACATTTTTTGGTTTGGCTGTTGCCATCTCCATAATGTAGCGGCTGCTTTGATATTGAATTTTTCACGTATCTGTTTGGAAGTGAGGTATGACATCTTTAACCACCATCAACCATTGTTTTTGCACGTTTGGTGTATGTCGGTGTCTATGTAGGGTTGATTAATTCGTAGGGCCTTTGAAAGGAACTCTGAAAAATCAGCTAGGTTGATAAGGTAAGGAGCTTTTTGGCTATCATCAATTCTATAGCATGGGAATGGGAAATCCATGTTTCTAGCCTTTTCAAGCAATTTAGCTTTACTTAAATGAGGATAATACATGGCTCCTACTTGCTCGAGAGTAGGAGTGATTGTTTTAAATTGCATGAATAAATAATCTGATAAATTCATTTGTACTTTGTTCATTTGGTCACTCTTTTAAAAGTTAATTCTTGAATCTTTAGTCATACAACTAAGGTACAGCTAAAAAAATTCACCGAAATAATTGTAAAAAAGATGAAATGACGAATAATGAGGAAATAAGGGTAACTTTTTTCTTCATAGCTAGCTCAATGCCAAAACTAACAGACATTCAAATCAACACTATTAAACTATTAGATTATTTATACTTCTACGATATTGTTTCGCTAGAAACCTTTTCTGATGAGAAGTCGGATTTTTATAAAAGGTTGAATGATTCTTTTCATCTAATTTTAGCTACAAGAAAATATAGAGGGCTGAGAGCTGAGCACTACAAGCATTTACTATTGATGGGGCTAGACTTAAATATTACCTATTATAGTAAATCGGATAAGATGCAAGATAATGATGTTAGCAATTTTATCTCTGCTTTTAATGATGAGATACGTTTAGAAGTCGATAGGGCGGGTTTTCCTATTGATGAATTTGCCCAAGATTTGCAGAACATATTGGATAGACAACCTATATATCCGTTGAGCGGAAATGAACGCTATAAAATAGTTAGTCAGTTTTTAAGCTATGAATATGACAATATTGCCATTGGAGTACTTGGAAAATTAATTGATATGGGGATCTTAAAGGTCTCAAAGTATAGTAAAGCCTATCAGGTGATATCTCAGGAATTATTAGATAAGTTATTTTTTAGAGCTATGCTATTTCTTGAATTAGAAATTTTTAAAAATAAGCTGTTGGCATCAAATTTAAAAATGTCGCAGATTGTAGATTTGAATAATTTAAGTGACCATGAAAAAGTCATTGCAGTAATTAAGTCTAAGGCTAAGTTGGAAGCTTTGGAAAAAGTAGATTATCAGCGCATCTATACTATTGATCTAAATAAAAAAAATGATTTGTCTGGGTATCTTAATAATGTGGAGGCAAGGTTAGGGCATAATCCGATCTTTAAGCCCAACCTTGCATCTTGGGTTAGCTTGCTAGGAGCATGGCATCTGATGCTGGTCAAAAAGAACAACATAAATAAACCATTATACCGTGAGACCCCTATACACATCTTAGATGCTGAACCTACCTGCTCTGAGATAGCAAAAAAAGAAATGGAAGAGTATGGTTTTTCTATTTCGGAAAGAACCTTATTTGATCAACATAATAGTATTTTTGATTTTTATCAGCTTATTAGCATTACAGTGAATGACATGGTAGATGAGGGCTTCTATGGAGTATTAGAACCAGTACTTACTAAATATTTCTTTTATGATCCGAATATTGGGGATAAGTTTAAAAGTGCTTTAAGTAAAGTGAATATGAGCTTAAATCAATAAAATTTTATGATACCTATTTTCATTAGGTCTGCACGCACAAACCCAATCTTAGTTATACAATGGACTAGATTGGGTGTGACTGGTGGAGAGATTATTTTTACAAATATAGGTTTTCTCCATCGACTGAACAGCATTCTTTGGCATAGGTTTCATTGATGAGTCTTTCGATCATTTGCTCTTCTGACATACCATTCTTGAAAGCTAATGTAAGCAACGCTTCTCTAGCTCTTTTGGTTAATGCGTAATAGTTAGGTTTTTTCACCTTTTTCTCCTCACGGTGCTTTTTTTGATACCACGCATTAGATAATTTTTTTCTTAGAGCATAGTGAATATTTTCATCTTCATAATAGATAATATCAAATATTGAGTTAATTAAAGTCTCATATTCAGATACATGTGATGCATCTCTTCTGTATCTTCTAAATTCTGAGTTTTCATTAATATACTTTTTAGCCCATACAAAAAAATCAGAGCATGGTGATTTAAAATGACTGTTGAATTTTGTGTATATTTTGTCAAATCGAAAATATATATTTTCAATTGATCTAGAATTTTCATAATAAAAAGGGATTGTATAAGCCAGATAAAGGAGCTGGAAGTATAGATTTTTTATATCTAAAATTAAGCGATCTCCTTCTTTTTCATTCAAGACTTTGCATGCAAATTGTAAGAATCTTTGATTATCTTTAATTTTATTAAAGTCAAAAGAATGTATTGTGATTCTAGATTGAAAATCCTTTAAATCACGTAAAAAATAATAGATATCATCATCACTACTATTATTCATTTCATCAATTATAAATTTACTTATGTTCCTGAGTTTATCTAGGCTGTTCAGTTTTGCTATATCTTTTTCTATAGCAGCGTTGCTCTCCCGTATTCTGCGATTGTTATCAATATTTGGGCGATGATAGACAAACAGTGCCCAGATAAGATCTTCATCTCTAAGTTGTGTCAGGAATGATTTAAGATTGTCTAGTTCAGAATTGCGCATTTTGTATCCTGTTTTTAAAAAGCTTACGTCATACTTTAGGTAATAAAAACAATACTTTCTACTAAGTTTTTCACTCTATTTCCCCTTGTTTTGCACTATATTTTTAAAAGCTTTCTACTAGGGGGTAAGGGTGTTATAAATAAAAAATGTTTAGGCAATATAAGTTTTTAATTTAATTTTTTTATAACTAAAATTAGGTGCTAAAACGATATAGTCTAAAATTAATTTTATTCCTTAATTCTAGCTTTTAATGAGGGGTAGGGTATTAAAAAATCTTTGTGAAATACGGGAAAATTGTATTTGAGGTTTTATATTTTATTTTAATTTACTGATAATTTGGTTTGTTTTAAGCTTTGGTTATTAATCTAATCATTTATTAGTTAATACTTTGTTAAGAAGTAAAACGTATATATATACTGAATTCCCTATCTCTTATGTAACTATCACACACATAGGTTCAAACATGAGAGCTTCAATTAATCATGCACAACTTACACTTGATATTGAGAACTTCTTAAAATGTCTAAAAAGAAGAAGTAGGGAATGGGATGAATTCTATTCACAGCTTACTAATCTGTTATTAGGCTTTGATGATATTTATGATCCTGATGAGGAATACACAGGTTATCTTAAATTCTTTGTAATTCTGAGATATGACTTACAGAGAATAGATTCCGATTATTTTGATCTTATGGATGAGCTAAAGATAATTGGGTATAGAGAGATGAGAGCGTGGTTTTTAGATTTATCTGAGGATTTTGAAAAAGATTATAAGACGATCGAAAAACAGAAAGATGAAAATAAAATTGAAGTGCAGGAATATTGTGAGTCAATAATTGGTAAATATAGCCGAATATTAGTTGCTCGGGTGGACTTGGGTTATTTACAAGAACATTCTAGTCGCATCAGAGTTGAAGATATTTATAATGATTTGGATATACTGCTTAATCGTATTCAAAATAAAGATGGCATATTTAAACATGTGGTCGGGTATATATGGGGAGTGGAGCAAGGCGGTAAAAGTAAAGGTTTTCACTGTCACTTAGCAATCATTTATGATAATGCCTATCGTGATGGAAGCGCAGTTTATTGGGGGAATGAAATTATTGAGCTATGGAGGGATATTACTAGAGGTTATGGTCAAGGCTATAATTGCTGGAACCGTGAACGTATAGCGAAACTTCGAAGAGAGAATAAGCTGGGGATCGGTGTGATTTATCGTCGTGATTCAACCCAAGTGACAAATTTCATTGAGGCAATGCAATACATTGCGGATCATCACAAACGTACTCTTCAATACTTACGTGTAAAGCCAAAAGGACGAAGAGTATTTGGTAAAGGTCAGTTAAGAGCGCAGTATGATAGACGCTAAATGAAGATAATCTCAGATATACATTATCTAGGTGAAAACGAGGTTTTAAATACTTTGCAAGGCTTGCCAATCGGTGAGCCTTTGTCATTTCTAGAGGTATATATTATGAGTTTAAATTGTCCTTATTGTTTTTCGGATCAGGTTATTCAAGTGGTTAATCAGCAGGTGAGTGGGTCTGATTCTACAGGTCTAGCCGCATCTGCATCGTTCGCAACTATCGGTGCAACCATTTCAAAGGGTTTACCTTTGCCTGTATCACCACTGCTTGGCGGGCTTGCAGGTGCAGTCATTGGTGGCCTATTCAGTAGTGTGTTTGATGAGCCTAAAAAGCCGATCACGCTGACCTATTATCACTGCAATCACTGTCAGCAGAATTTTCGTTGAATTAGCATAGGAGATAAGAACGATGGCACATCAAATCGAACAAATCGCCTATGTTGGCGAAACCCCTTGGCATGGTCTCGGTAATCAGCTGAGTCCGAATCAACCACTGGAAGTCTGGGCACAGCAAGCTGGAATGGATTGGCGGATTGAATCCTCGAATGTCAGCTATATGGCACAGAATGAACGTGGCCAAAGCATCATCATGCCATTTGAAGAGCAGCGTGTCTTGTATCGTTCAGATACCCATGCACCTTTATCTGTGGTCAGTCAGCGTTATCAGGAAGTTCAGCCTAAAGAGATTCTGGAGTTTTATCGGGATCTGACTGAACAATCAGGCTTTGAGCTAGAAACTGCGGGGGTGCTGAAAGGTGGGAAGAAGTTCTGGGCTTTGGCACGTACTGGGCAAAGCACTGCATTAAAGTCTAAGGATGTCAGTAATGGTTATATCTTGCTGGCTACTGCGTGTGACGGCACGTTGGCAACGACGGCACAATTCACAAGTATCCGGGTGGTCTGTAACAACACGTTAGCCATTGCTCTACGTGGGCAGAGCAGTAGTGCTGGTGTAGTGAAAGTTCCACATAGCACCAAGTTTGATGCAGAGAAAGTGAAACAGCAATTGGGTATTTCAGTTCGTGCATGGGATGAGCACATGTATGAAATGAAACAGCTCACACAGCGTAAGGTGAGTCAGCAGGAAGCTAAAGCCTACTTTGATGCGGTGTTCAACAACAGCACCATGTCAGTTTCCGATCCTGAAGAAAACATCATTCAGTTCTATCGCAATGTCGCGCAGCAAGCTCAGGAGAAAAAGCCTGAACCTAATGGTCGCGCCATGAATAAAGCTTTGGAGATGTTTAATGGTCAAGGTCGTGGTGCTGACCTGTCATCAGCTAAAGATACGGCTTATGGTTTACTTTGTTCGATCACAGAATTTGTGGATCATGAACGACGTGCCATGAGTACCGATCATCGTCTTGATTCAGCTTGGTTCGGTGCAGGTGCTGGTCTTAAACAAAGAGGATTGGAGCAAGCACTTGCTTTAATCGCCTGAAATTAACCGATTCACTTATGTTGAAATCAAGTCACCCCAAACAAATGCTAGTCATAGCACTCATGTAACCCCTATCAATTAAAACAGCAAATAAATCGCCATACCCGACCTCGTGTCGGGTATGGCTTTTTTATGCATTTCTTTTACAGAGATCAGAATTAATAAGGATAATTCCATGAATCAAATTGTACCTATTTCCCATCAGCCTACGACTGTAGGATCTAAGATCGTAGTCAATCCAACCATTACTACCAAACGCTCAACAGCAGCCAAGCGACTGGTCAACACCAAAGGGATGGAATATCAGGACTGGCTCGAAGTTCGTAAACAAGGTATCGGTAGCAGTGATGCCGCGACTGCCTGTGGTCTCAATCCCTATATGTCGATGCTGGAACTCTGGCTAATCAAAACTGGACGACAGGCTCAATCCATAGAAGATGAAAGCTCAGGTGTAGCACCGCTGTATTGGGGTAAGCAGCTGGAACCTTTGGTGGCAGAGTTCTATAGCATGCACACCCATAACAAGGTGCGACGGATCAATGCAGTACTTCAGCATCCTGATCCCGATAAATACTTTATGCTAGCCAATCTGGATTACAGCGTGGTCGGCAGTGATGAAGTCCAAATTTTGGAATGCAAAACAGCAGGTGAGCATGGAGCAAAATTGTGGCGTGATGGTGTGCCTTTATACGTGCTGTGTCAGGTACAACATCAACTGGCGGTGACTGGTAAACAGGCAGCGCATGTTTGTGTCTTGATCTGTGGGCATGAAACCAAGATCTTCAAAGTGACACGATCAGAATCCGTGATTGAACATATTGTTCAAGCAGAACGATATTTCTGGGAATGCGTGGAAAAGGATACACCACCATCCGTGGATGCAAGTGAATCCGCAGCTAAAGCGATTCAACAACTTTATCCAGCGCATGTACCTTTAACCGTAGAGGATCTGTCTCAGAATCCAAATGCCAATTTGATGTTCGACCAGCTCATCAAAATGAAGGAAGAGATTCAGCATCAACAGGAACGCTTTGACCAAATTAAACATGAAATTCAGATGATGATGCAAGACAAGGAAAGGGCTGTCTTTACTCATGGCTCAGTAGTCTGGAAGAAAGCCAAGGATTCTATCAGTCTCAATACCAAGGCATTGCTTCAGCACCAGCCTGAACTCATAGAGCTTTATCCACTTCAAAAGCAAGGCAGTCGTCGATTTAACATCTATACCGACTAAGCCCTATCTACAGCACCAAATCAAAAATTCACAAAAATCGCTCCCCGCTCTCTACCCTTCGGTAGAGAGCAAATCGGTCGCGATCTCTGTAGCACTTTATCTGGCTCTACATTCTTTGGGTAACTTATTTGGTCCTTGTTCTGACCTACATACATAGACCCAAATTCGTAAGGTAATACATTAAGGAATATCAACATGATTAAAGGTTTAGCAATTACCCCTCCAATCTTGGGGCGGATCAGTATCGGTCGTATGGTTGAAAAGAATGGTAAGCGATTGCCTGAAAAGGATGATCAATTCACCATTACTTCCCAGATCCAAAGCAAAGAAGGCTGGGTTAAACATCCATTAGATGATCAGCTTCGAGCCAATACGCCTAATCAAAAGCTACGCTCAATCCCGGTCAGAATGATCTTTAATGATCCTGATTTAAACCTACGTGCAGAATATACCTTATTTGACCGACAGACCGGACGGCCAGTGTGCGTCGGTAATGGAGAAACCTGCCAGCGTTTAACTAATCAAGGCGTAGAGCAACATCCCTGTCTATCCCCTGATTTATGTCCATTGGCCCAAGGCGGGAACTGCAAGCCCTATGGGCGTTTGCATGTGAACTTAGATGAATCTGATGAATTTGGAACTTTTATCTTTAGAACCACGGGTTTTAACAGTATTCGGACTTTGGTTGCACGGCTGAGTTATTACCATGCTGCATCAAATGGTTTGTTGTCATGTTTGCCATTGCAACTGACATTACGAGGTAAAAGCACAACGCAGAGTTATCGTCAGCCCGTGTATTACGTGGATTTAACTTTAAGAGATGGGATCAGTTTAAATGAAGCGATTATTCAGGCGAAGCAGATTGATGAGCAGAGTAAGCAGGCAGGGTTTTATCAGGAGGCTCTAGACTTTACCGCAAGGAAGGGTTTTGGGAATGGAAGGATGGACGTAGACATGGAGGAAGGTTTGGATGTAATTGAGGAGTTTTATCAGCCTGTTGAAGGCCAGCAGATTGAGGAAACGCAGACTCAATTTAATATTCAGCAGGGATTGAAAGGATCAGTGACGGCTTTAAATTAAATCGTACAGGGTAAAACCTTACGGGATTGCCGTATCTCATGAGCGATTTGCTCGAAATCATGAGATAGGAGTAGACATCATGAATGCCTTTGTAGGTCAGACTTTTCAGATGAACCAATTTATTAGCATCAAACAAGTCGTAAATTTTGTTGGTGTGGGGCGTTCCACTATCTATGAAATGATGGATGAGAACTCACCTTATTACGATTCTTCATTCCCAAAGAAAGTTAAAATTACTCAAAATTGTATCGGCTGGTCAGCGTATGAGATCCATCAATGGATTGAAAGTAAGTTGGCGAGTCGAGAATAGAAAGGGAGCAAAAGCTCCCTTATTTTTTTGTTTTCTTGTAGACTAAAAATGTCTTTTAGCCTAAGTGTCTGAATAAAAAAAATGGACTATTACAATAAGGTTGCAGAGTGGGCGTATGCTTAGGCAAGATAAAATGGGTATTCTTTTTTTAAATCAGAAATGAAAACATAATTTTTAAAGATTTAAACGTCTACTGTTGTTTACTCTAGATTTTGAAATTTGGCTGTCATAAAGAAGTTTTGATCATTTTTAAAAAAAGTTTTAATAAAACTATTCAGGAGCGTATTGAAAAAGCATTAGCTCGTTTCACTGCTATAAACGGTGATCGTGCGAAGTTCCATGAAGACTACTAAAAAATCATTACGCAAATGAATGAAAACATTTCTGATGTGACGATTCAAAAGGTTTTTGAAGAGCAGATGACAATGAGGACTTAACTGCCTGTTGTATCATCTGACATCGGTGAGATGACTTCATCACTTTTTTGTCATCGCTTCATGGATAATCTCTGCCTTTAATCATTCTTCCGGATACATCTTTTTCAATCTAGTATTTTCTGCTTCTAATTCTTTTAGCCGTGCTATCAATGATGTATCCATACCGCCATATTTGGCGCACCATTTATAAAAAGTGGCATTACCCATGCTGTGTTTATGGAAAGGGAGGGGGCTACGAGTGTGCCAGACTCCGCCTGTTTCAGAATCAACATGATCTGGCTGTCAGTAAATTTCGATGTTCTCATGCAAAATCTCCTGCCTATATTTTGAGAGAAAATTCTTCTTTTAGATCCTTTTATTTTTAGAGGGGATTACCTTAGAGCTTTGTGTTATAAGAAACTCGACTTATGAAGAGAATTATAAATATTTTTGTTTACAAATAAATCATCTTGATGTTTTAATTATTGATCTAATAAAAGTTTTCTATTTTAGTGTGATTGTTTGGAATTATAAATATGTCAGATAAAGAGTTTGAAAAAGCAAAAGTTGAAGCTAAGGCTAAAGCAAGAAAAGTACATGATGCAGCTAAAACTATTGCAATGGAAGGTAAACCAATTAATAGAGATTGGTTAGATGACGGAAATTATGAAAATACTAATGAAGCTACGAAAACATGGGAAAAATGCACCATACACTTAAAAGCTAAAGATGCTAGAAGTTATTCAGAATGGGTTACTATAACATTAGATGATGGCACAGTTCTTCTGAAAACTTATTATTATATCAGTGATTATAGTGGTGATTTTGATGTATCTACTTTCCGTACTGGGGCATGGGTTGATCGTTTAATCACTTATGCTGAGAAAGATGTTGCAGCAGACAAGGAAAGACGTAAGCAAGCAGAGTTACAAGAAAAATTAAAACCATTTTCGGAAATTGATTTCTAGTTTCAATATATGAGGTGTTAGGAGAGGCAGCGAATTTACTGCTTCTTTTCGTATGATGTTTTGTATAAAAAATTAATTAATTTATTGATAAATAACTGTTTAAGAGAGGGGAGTTATGCCTTTACCTTTACTTTTAATTGGAGCTGCAGCTGCTGCAGTAGGTGTTGGTGCAAAAAAAGCTTATGATGGTCATCAAGACAAAAGTCTTGCAGATGATATTATTGAACGCTCAAAAAATATGTATAAAAAGCATAAGGAAGCTCTTGAAGAGGTAAATAATAAAACCAGTCAATCATTAGAAAGCTTAGGCGAGTTAGAGCTCAAAATAGGTTCAGATTTTGATAAATTTGATCGTTTAGTAGAAGAAATTTTAAAAAATAATAATTTTCAAAAATATAGTGACACAAAAATTCAAATTCCCCAGCATAAATTAAATCAAATAAAAGAAGTAGCTATTACAGCAACTGACTATTTGAAAACTGTTGTTGGTGGTGGTATTTCGGGAGCAGCAGCAGGATTTGCTGTATACGGTGGCGTTATGGCTCTTGGAGCCGCATCTACAGGGACATCTATAGCATCTTTATCTGGTGTTGCTGCATATAATGCTACTATGGCGGCTATAGGTGGTGGTTCATTGGCTGCTGGCGGTTGGGGAATGGCTGGTGGTGCTATGGTACTAGGAGGTGCTGTTGTTGCTCCTGTGTTAGCTGTAGCTGGTATTGCTTATGCGATTCATGGTTCTAAAGCGCTAGATAAAGCAAGAGATATCCGTTACGAAGTTGACCAAGCTGTTACAAAAATGGAGATTGCACAAGAGCAATTATTGCGAGTCCAATCTTATGCGGACCGAATTTATAATGAATTAACTAAAATATATAGCGTCTTCAATTTGTATTTTGAAAAGCTAAAAGAGATTAATCAAATACTAAAAGAGGGTAATCAGGAAAAAATACATAGCATTTCGGAAGAAACGATTACATGCATTGAAAATGGTACAAGTTTAGCTGCAATTATGGCAAAAATGATTTCTACGCCGCTATTCAAAGTAAAACAAGATAATAAAGGTAAGCCTATTTTAGATAAAGATGGTAATGCAGAAATTCTTGTAGACGAGCATGGTATGCAAGTACTTGATCATCAAGGTCTTGAGAAAGTTTTAAAAGAAACCCAAGAAGATTTTAAGCGTTCATAACATAATTTTAAAGTATGAAGAACTCCTCCTGTGTTGACAGGAGGAGTTCTTATATTAGGAACAGATATGGCATCAAAAACATTTGATTGGTCAGATGAAATTAACCAAGTTGTCACCAAAAGTTTAGTGACCACCTTTGGTCTTGATTTTTTATTATTTGAAGATAAAAAAGGTGGAGATGTCAATACGATTCAAAATGTCAGACAAGACATATGGGCAACAGAAGCAGAAAAGATAAAGTATGAAAGTCGTGAAAAATATGATTCGGCTGCTTATCATCAACATCATAATTATATTCAGAAAGGGCGGAATGATAAACTAGCGCAAGAAAATGGGACTCTGAAAGATAAATATCGTAAAGATAAAAACCTATCAAAAGGCCAAAACCGTGATTTGGATCATGTTATATCGGCGCATGAGATTCATAATGATGCTGGAAGAATGCTAGCTGGACTGGATGGAATAGCATTAGCTAATCAAGACTCAAATTTATCTTCAACGGCTAGCAGTATAAATAGAACTAAAAAACAACATTCGGTTGATAAATTTTTAAATAATTTACCCGAAACAATTAATAATCGTGAAATTGAATTAAGTAAGTTAAATCAGAAGCTTCATGGAATGCCACAATCTACACCTCAAGAACGGCATGAGTTTCAGCTAGTTCAAGATAAAATTAGAAAAAAACAGCAATCATTGGATGAGCTTAAACAAGTTGATAGTGAATCCATGAAAAAAGTTGATGAAAAGGCAAGAGCTGAAACTGAGAAGCAGATAAATAGTTATTATCAAAGTACTAAGTTTTTTAAGGCAAGCTTATCATCAGCAGGGATTGCTGGTTTAAACATGGGTTTAAGGGAGACGTTAGGACTTATACTTGCTGAAATTTGGTTTGAATTAAAAGCGGTAATTCCTTCTATATACGTGAAGTATAAAACAGTTGAATTTAGAATTAAAAACTTTTTAGGTGATTTAAAAGATACGGTTTTAAATATTATTGAACGTGTAAAACAGCGGTTTAAGGATGTAGTTTCTGGTTTTCGGGATGCAACAATTTCAGGTGTTTTTGCAAGTCTTTCTACAACGGTATTAAATATTTTTCTTACAACAACAAAGTTTTGGGGGAAAATTATAAGAGAGACTTGGTTAAATTTGATCAAAGTCATGAAGATGGCATTCTTTAATCCAGAGAACTTATCGACTGGTGAATTAACTAAAGCCACTTTTAAAATTCTTTCAGCAAGTATTGGCATAATCGTAGGTATGCTTATGCATGAAGGTTTAGCTGCTCTTAACTCAATGCCTTTAGGAAATTTAGTGGTTGACTTCGCTAGCGCTTTGGCAAGTGGTATTGTAATTCTGGCTTTAAATTATTTCATTGAGCAAAGTGAAATAATGCAAAAATTCTGGTCATATTTAGATCAGGTAAAAACAAAATATGAAAAAATACTAGATAACTTTAGAGAGATCAATAAAGAGTTAGATCAATATATTCTACAATTGACGCAATTAGAATTTGGCTTAAATATTGATGAGATTTCTGTATTTACAGAACAACTAAAAAGTGCTAATTCTGAATTAGAGCGCAATATAGTTCTAAAGAAAGAAATAGAAAAGCAAGAAATTAAATTACCATTTGAAATGGGAAATTCAGAAAGTACTCGAAGCTGGTTATTAGGGTTGGCTAAAAATTGATTAATTTTCCATGCACTCAGTGCGGAGCCTGTTGCAGGCATGTTAATTTATCAAACCAAACTGCTTTTTTAGATCGTGGTGACGGCATTTGCCGTCACCACGATCTAACCTCTCATTTATGTACAATCTATGAAAATCGTCCAGAAGTATGTCGAGTTGATACCTATTATGAGCAACACTTTAAACAAAAAATTTCTTGGGAACAATTTGTAAATCTTAATTTGATCGCTTGTAAGCAGTTGGATCAGCTAGAGTGATTGATCGATTATATACTTTAAAAAAACCTATAAAAATTTGATAAAGTTTAAAATATTATAGTACAGCATTGGAAACTAATTGGACAAATGCCTCAGTTTTCCAATATGCCATCCACTGATCAAGAGCTTCATAATAAGTCAATCGATTTTCAACTATGATGATACAAAGTGAATAACCAGCTTTTAATAATTCAAGATTCATCAATAGACGTGATGTGCAACTATTGCCATCAATAAATGGATGGATTCTGACAAAATCAGCATGTACTTTGGCTACACGTTCAATTGGATGCAGCTTATGTGCTTCATTATTACAAGTCATTGCTTATCTTGATCTCCAATGGAGTCCCGAATAGATTGCTTCTCATATTTCAGTCAGTCTGCATTTCCTATATAGGTTTATACAGCAGGATAACCGTATTCGGACTTTGGCAGCTCGACTGAGCTACTACCATGCAGCGTCTAATGGTTTGTTATCTTGCCTCCCATTGCAGTTGATATTGCGGGGCAAGAGTACGCACAGAGTTATCGTCAACCAGTGTACTACGTGGATTTAACTTTAAGAGATGGGATCAGTTTAAATGAAGCGATTATTCAGGCAAAGCAAATTGATGAGCAGAGTAAGCAGGTGGGGTTTTATCAGGAGGCGGTGGATTTTACGGCCAGGCAAGGTTTTGCCAATACTAAGTTTGAAATCCAGAGTGAGGAGGGTATGGATGTGCTAGAGGAGTTTTATACTGAAGATGAACCTGAGCAAATCCAGCCTGAACCGAAAACTAACGCAAAGCCCAAACTCAATCAGAGAGAGGGTTTTGTACAGGGTATTCAGCAGGGTTTAAAGCAATCCGTACAGTCACTGAACTAGGTTTGCATAGACTGTGTATGAATAGCATTTTATCGCTATGCAATATGGGAGCCTCGGCTTCCTTATTTTTTTGCTTATTTAGCAATCACGATACAGACTTCAAAAATCGAGATTAGCAAATTTAACTCATTATAGAAATCTTTGATATTGTTTGAATACATTGTTCTTGATAAGACATCTATGTATTATTTTGACAATTTACACCCTGTACTTGTTAAGTATGAGCAATCAGCATGAGTGAACAAATAATGACAGTCAAGGATGTCGCATCGTATCTAAAACTCAACGAGCGTACAGTTTATCGTATGGCCACTTCTGCAAAAATCCCAGCTTTCAAGGTTGGAACCTCTTGGAGGTTTAAGCGAGAAGATTTAGAAAAATGGATTGAAGAACAGAAAAATAATAAACTGCAGTAAGGGGCTCAGATGTGTTAATCGATAACAAAACAAGTGGCTACGTTGGTAATGAACTCAAAAAGCGTATCTTTGATGGCTCGAAGTTGTCTGTCTTATCGAGTCTATTTACTCTATACGGTTTTTCAACGCTTAAACAAGAACTTAAACAAATTCATTCTGCACGAATTTTGCTGACCAATTGGAATATACCTACGTTACAGACACTGATTGGCACAGATGCAGAAGTGCGATTATTGAATCAGTTACAACAAAAGCGTATAGCGATTGAATTTTCACAGTGGTTGAGCAGCAAGGTCGATGTGAAAGCCAGCCTAATAAATCAGCCCGGTCAGAACCTTATTCATCTCGATTCTATTGATCAAAGTTTTGCTATCCACGGCACTGCCACTTTTTCCCCTATTGGTCTGGGAGAAGTACGTTCAGATACTTTGCAAATGAATATTGGGCTTTCAGACACAGAAAGCACTAAGCAGTTGCTCTCATGGTTTGATAGTGTTTGGAATGAGGCACATAGTGCACGTGAGATTAAAAATGAACTGATCGCCAAACTAGATTACATTGCAGCGGATCAACCTGCTAGCTTTATCTATTTCCTGACGCTTTTTCATATCTTTAAAGACTTCCTTGAAGATATCGATGAAGAAAACATTATTCGCAGTAAAACAGGTTTTAAAGATACTCTAGTATGGAATAAACTTTATAAATTTCAGAAGGATGGTGTTCTTGGAGCAATTGATAAACTTGAAAAACATAATGGCTGTATCATTGCAGATAGCGTAGGCTTGGGTAAAACCTTCGAAGCCTTGGCTGTGATTAAGTATTATGAGCTCCGAAATGATCGTGTTCTGGTGTTATGCCCTAAAAAACTCCGTGATAACTGGACCATGTACACGGTCAATGACAAGAGAAACCTGCTTGCGCCAGATCGGTTTAACTATGATGTACTCAACCATACAGATTTAACTCGCCCTAAAGGTTATTCAGGCGAAATTAACCTGGAAACCCTTAATTGGGGTAACTACGATCTTCTTGTGATCGATGAATCGCATAATTTTCGTAATACCCCCAGTAAGGCAAAAGGAAAAAGTCGTTATGAGCGATTGATGAATGACATCATTCGTTCTGGTGTTAAAACTAAAGTACTTATGTTATCGGCTACACCAGTAAATAACCGCATGAATGATCTAAAAAATCAGGTCGCATTTATCACTGAAGGTCGTGATGATGCTTTTATTGATCATGGGATTAAGAATATTGATTCTACTTTGCGACTTGCTCAAATGCAGTTTAATCAATGGGTGAAGGAGCCAGCAGCAAACCGTACGACTGCATCTTTGCTGGATATCATGAGCTTTGACTACTTCAAGCTTCTTGATATTGTTACTATTGCTCGTTCGCGTAAACACATTGAAAAATATTACGGTACAGCGGATATCGGTAGTTTCCCGACACGATTACCTCCCAAAAATATATATGCTGATATCGATGCTTCTGGTGAGTTTCCACCACTCAAAGAAGTGAATAAAACTATCCGGAGATTATCTCTTGCAGGTTACTCACCACTTAAGTTTGTGCGTGATGCCAAAAAAGCAGAATATGCTCGTCGTTATGACCAAGCAGTTGGTGGAGGTAAAGGAGTTTTCAAACAAGTAGACCGTGAAGAAAGCTTGATTCACCTTATGCGTGTAAACTTGCTTAAACGGATGGAGAGTTCTATTCATTCTTTTACGCTTACAGTGACTAAATTACTGCAGCAGGTAAATCATCTTCTTGCAAAAATCGATGCTCATGAATCCGAAGAGGTGGAAGCACTAAGTATTGAAGATATTCAAGACTTTGAGTTGGAATCCACTGAGTTGGAAGCCTTCATGATTGGTAACAAAACCAAGGTGCTGCTACAGGATATGGATTTGATTCGTTTCCGTCAGGAACTTGAAGTTGACCAGATATTCCTGACGAGTATTGCCGAAACTGCGAAAAATGTTTCAGCCACGAGAGATGCCAAGCTTGAGTTGCTCAAAAGAACCATTCGTAACAAAATCCAAAACCCGCTGAACCTAGGTAATAGAAAAGTTATCGTATTCACTGCGTTTGCCGATACAGCACAGTATCTTTATGGCAACCTTGCACAGTGGGCACAAGAAGAACTGGATATTCACAGTGCACTAGTTACCGGCGGCGGAACGAATAAAACTACGATTACTGGATTTGGGTCTGATCTCAATAGCATACTCACTGCTTTTTCTCCTGTATCCAAAGAGCGACATAAAATTGATCCTGAAGCGACGACTGAATTGGATTTGCTGATTGCCACTGACTGTATTAGTGAAGGTCAAAACCTTCAGGATTGCGATACCTTGATTAACTACGATATTCATTGGAACCCAGTGCGCATTATCCAGCGCTTTGGTCGGGTTGATCGGTTGGGTAGTAAGAACACTCAGATCCAGTTGATTAACTTCTGGCCTAATATGGAGCTAGATGAATACATCAACCTAGAGGCAAGGGTCTCCGGGCGAATGGTGTTGTTGGATATCTCTGCCACTGGCGAAGAGAACGTCATCGATGAAAGTGCCAAAGAGATGAATGACCTGGAGTACCGTCGCAAACAACTCCAGCAATTGAAAGATGCAGTAGTTGATCTGGAAGATATGAGTGGTGGTATTTCGATTACCGACTTGACGCTAAATGACTTCCGTATGGATCTGTCTGGTTATATGGGGAAAGCGGATAACCTTGCTCTATTGGAGCAGGCTCCATTTGGTCTGTATTCAGCCGTTAGCATTGATGCTGATCTTGCCAGAGATGGTATTAAACCAGGTGTAATCTTTTGCTTAAAGAATATCCGCAATGGTAAAGAAGCCATTCAGGTCGATGAAAACTACCCATTGGCACCGTACTTT
Source organism: Acinetobacter sp. YH16031 (assembly GCF_013417335.1). Lineage (NCBI taxonomy): Bacteria > Pseudomonadati > Pseudomonadota > Gammaproteobacteria > Moraxellales > Moraxellaceae > Acinetobacter > Acinetobacter sp. YH16031. The sequence continues at coordinate 104,346 of NZ_VPED01000001.1, read as the reverse complement.
TTGGTGTATGTGGTAGATGATGCTGTCGTTGAGCTCAACTTTACCCAAAGTAAGAAAATACTAGATTTGCTCAAACGTCAGGCATTTACTCATAACATGCTTGACCAGTCAGCTATTGCAGTGGTGAATAGTCACACCCGTCAGGGAAGAGATATGGCTCATTATCAACACTTGCTTGCAACTGCAGTTGATAGTATTGCTGGTAAGAGCGAAGAGAAAGGCATTGAAAGCCTATTCACCAAAGGTGGAACGGTACTTACTGCAACTTCTAGTCAAGGCATTGAAGATTTTATCGTGGTGTCCTATTTAATTTTGACAGAAGCAGAAAAAGTCGTTGGAGTATCAGGTGGGGGTTCAAATGGCTGAGTTAAATATCGCGCTACCCCACTTTGAGGCATTTTTGAACACACTTGGTGTGCCGGACAGTTGCTTACTTAACAAGCCATTGTACAAAAAAATGTTTCTTGAACATACCGAGCTTGGTGCCAAAGACAAAAAAGCCTTGAAAGATAATGTGGAGAAAATCCGCTGGTTATATACGTTAAAGCCAAGCACGATCCATATAGCGCCTTACAGCGATGAGCTGCGTGACTATAGCGAATTGGCAGTGTTGCATGTTGAGATCAATGAAACAAAGCATGCTGAACGAATTGCTCATTTTATCAATCGTGCCATTCCTTACCCGTTGATCATTTTCTTTACCGCAAATCAAGAAGGCAAAGAACATCTTGCCTTGTGCTTGGCAGATAAAAGATTAAATAAAGCCGATAAAGAAAAGTGGGTGATAGAAGAACAGCTTTTAGCCCCATGGCTGGTACTGGATGAGAGTACTGAGGTAAATCAGGCTTTCTTAAACAGCTTGCAGCTAGCTACGTTACCATTTTCGAACTTTTGGCAAGTTTATCAGGCCTTGAGCCATCGAGTAATTTCTCTTAAATGTGCCGAAATAACAGGTAGATATCACCTGGCACAAGATGCCGATAAAAGTCAGCAACAGCGTGAAAATCTGCAACAGTATCAACAGATACAGTTAGAGATTAAAAAATTATGTGGACAGATCAAGCAAGCAGCGTTTAATCAGCAGGTTGAACTAAATACTCAAATTAAAAAACATGAACAAGCACTCAAACAACTCACTGAATGCTTGTAATCACAGAGGTTGAATCGTGGAAAAAGTTATTCCAGAAATGGACAGTAAAACAATGGATATCGTGGCTGAAAATGTGAACAAGCTTAAAGAGCTGTTCCCAGAGGCTTTCACTGAAGGCAAGGTGGATTTCGAAGCATTAAAAGCAGTGCTTGGTGAATATGTAGATGGGCGTGAAGAACGTTATAGCTTTACCTGGAATGGTAAAAGCAAAGCCCGGATGATTGCTCAAACACCGAGTACTGGAACCTTACGTCCTTGTAAAGATGAGTCAATAGATTGGGACACTACCCAAAACCTCTTTATTGAAGGCGATAACCTTGAAGTGCTTAAGCTCTTACAAAAAAGTTATCACAAAAAAGTGAAGATGATCTATATCGATCCGCCCTATAACACCGGTAAGGACTTTGTTTATAAAGATAACTTTAAAGATAATATCAGGAATTATAAAGAAATCACCGGACAGTTGGATGAAGAAGGTCGTAACCTTTTAAACAACCCGGAAACCAGTGGCCGTTATCATACTGACTGGCTGAATATGATGTATCCACGATTAAAGTTGGCTAGAAATCTGTTAAAAGATGACGGGGTGATTTTTATCAGTATTGATGATGGTGAAGTATCTAATCTGCGAAAAATGTGTGATGAGATTTTTGGGGAAGAAAATTTTTTATGCAATATTATCTGGCAAAAAAAATATTCACCACAAAATGACGCAAAATATTTCTCCGATAGTCATGAGCATATTTTGCTTTTCGCAAAAAATATTGAGAAATATCAGGTTGGCTTATTGCCTAGAACAGAGGAAGCGAATGCTCGTTATAAAAATCCAGATAATGATCCTAGAGGACCCTGGAAATCTAGTGACTTAACACGCCAAGAATATCGTCCTAATGACGATTACGTTATTACTAATCCAATGAACAAGAAGGAATTTCGCCCTCCTTCTGGAAATAGTTGGGGAAGACCAAAAGAAAAAGTAGAAGAAATGATTCAGAATAATGAAATTTGGTTTGGACCAAATGGTGAATCGGTTCCGTCAATTAAGCGATTCCTTTCTGAAGTTAAACAAGGGATTACTCCGCAAACTATATGGATGCGTGAGGATGTTGGTGATACTCAAGAAGGAAAGAAAATCATAAAAAATATCTTTGGTAACGCAAGTATTTTTGAAACCCCAAAACCTCCTAGATTAATAATCCGAGCTCTTGTTACGTCAGGTGCTGATGCTAATGATCTGATCTTAGATTTCTTTTCAGGGTCGGCTTCAACAGCACACGCTATAATGCAGTCAAATGTGGCTAATAAAAAATCGAATAGATTCATGATAGTGCAGTTACCAGAAGTTACTGATGAAAAATCAGAGGCTTTCAAGTCTGGCTACAAAACCATCGCTGAAATCGGCAAAGAGCGCATTCGACGTACTGCTACCAAAATTAAAGAAGAGAACCCTAACTATAAAGGCGACCTTGGTTTTAAAGTGTTTAAACTTGACTCCACTAACATCAAGCCGTGGGATGCTGACTTTGATACGCTTGATGAGACATTCCTTGAAAAAATGATCGGTAATATCAAGCCTGATCGTACTGAAAGAGATGTTCTGTATGAGGTATTGCTTAAGTATGGTCTAGACCTGACACTTCCGATCACTGAACATAGTATTATTGAGCACAAGGTCTTTGATATTGGTATGGGTGCACTGATTATCTGTTTATCGGATGATATTTCCCTTGAAGTAGTCGAAGGCATTGCCAAATTGAAGGAAAAACTTAATCCGGAAATTATGCGCGTGGTATTTAAAGACTCCGGTTTTGCCAATGATGTTGTTAAAACCAATGCTGTTCAGATTTTGAAGCAGGCTGGCATCGAAGATGTAAGGAGCCTGTAACATGAAGATCCAATTCGATGCGAATCTTGATTACCAAGCACAAGCCATAGAGTCGGTAACCAGTGTATTTTCTGGACAAGAAATTTGTCAGACTAATTTTACTGTTTCATCGTTGCAGTCTTGGGTAGAAGGTTCACTGTTTTATGGAAAAGAAGAAAACAGTTTAGGTATTGGTAATCGCCTAAGATTATTGGATGAAGATATCCATGCCAATATCCGTAAGATCCAGCTGAAAAATGGCTTGGCACCCTCTGAATCATTCAACTCAAAAGACGGCATACACTTGACTGTTGAAATGGAGACCGGTACTGGTAAAACTTACGTTTATCTGCGTACGATCTTTGAAATGAACCGCCTGTATGGCTTTACCAAATTCATTATCGTAGTACCTTCAATTGCGATTAAAGAAGGTGTTCAGAAGTCACTAGAAATCACTGCGACCCATTTTAAAGAGCTGTATGAAAACGTTGCTTTTGATTATTTTACCTATGATTCTAGCAAGCTGTCAGATGTAAGAAATTTTGCGACCAGTCCTGATATTCAGATCATGGTGATTAACATTGATGCTTTCCGTAAAAGCTTTAATGACCCTGAGCAAGAAAATAAAGCCAATATTATTCACAGGGCTCACGACCGCATGACTGGGGCTAAACCTATTGAGTTTATCCAGCAAACCAATCCCATTGTGATTATCGATGAGCCTCAAAGTGTGGATACCACGGATAAGAGTAAAGAAGCGATTGCCTCGCTCAATCCCATGTGTACTTTACGTTATTCCGCAACGCATGTAGAAAAGCATCACATGCTCTATAAATTGGATTCAGTCGATGCTTATGAGCAAAAACTGGTTAAGCAGATTGAAGTGGCAGGTATTGAGGTCAAAGATGGTCATAACAAAGCCTATATCAAGCTATTAAGTGTCAATAATAAGAAAAGTCCGATTACCGCAAAAATCGAGATTGATACCCGTTTGAAAAATGGCAGTATCAAACGAAAAGAGGTTACGGTCACCAGTGGTGCTGATCTGCTGGATGCAAAATACAGTGGAGGACGTGATGTTTACGATGGTTACATTATTGAAGATATCTATTGTGAACAAGGCAATGAGTACATCAGCTTTACCAGCAAACCTGAAATTTTAAAGCTGGGCCAGGCGATTGGAGAGGTTGACCCTGATGAATATAAGCGATTGCAAATTCGCAAGACTATTGAGGAGCATCTGGATAAGGAAATACGCTTGCGCCCTCAGGGTATCAAAGTATTGAGCTTGTTCTTCATCGACAAGGTAGCCAACTATCGTTGGTACGATGAAGAAGGAAATTCTCAAAAAGGTAAATTTGCTCTGATGTTTGAAGAGGAATATGCTAAAGCCATACGCAAGCCTAAATACAATCAACTCTTTGAGGGAGCTGATCTAGATACAGCTGCTGATGGTGTTCATAACGGCTATTTTGCTATTGATAAAAAGAAAGACTCATCTGGCAATGAAATGCTGAAAGAGTCCAAACTAGGAAAAGATGGGAAAGCAGCAAGTACGGATGCAGATGGCAGTGCCTATAGTCTTATCATGAAAGATAAGGAAAAACTGTTAAGCTTTAGTTCTAAACTGAAGTTCATCTTTTCGCATTCTGCCCTTAAGGAAGGTTGGGATAACCCGAATGTTTTCCAGATCTGTACGCTGAATGAAACTAATTCCGTAATCAAAAAACGCCAGGAAATTGGTCGTGGTCTACGAATCTGTGTCAATCAAGATGGTGAGCGGGTTCATGGCTTTGAGGTTAATACACTGACTGTGATGGCCAATGAGTCTTATGAGCAATTCGCAGAGAAACTGCAGAAAGAAATCGAGCAGGAAGAAGGGATTAAATTCGGTGTAGTAGAATACCATCTCTTTGCCAATATTGTAGTTCCGGTGGATGAATACAATCATGAGTATCTTGGTGTTGATGCCTCCAAAAAGCTTTGGGAACATCTGCAAGCAACTGGATATATTGATAACAAGGGCAAAGTTCAGGATTCTTTGAAAACTGCGTTGAAAAGTGGTGATCTTAATTTGCCGGAAGAATTCAAGGCACACACACCACAAATTGCGACAGTGCTGAAGAAAGTTTCCGGTAACCTGAATATCAAAAACCGAGATGACAAGAAAAAAGTATCACTGAATAAAGCGGTATTTTTAAGCCCTGAGTTTAAAGAACTCTGGGATCGGATCAAATACAAAACGACTTTCCGAGTAGATTTTGACATAGATGCACTGATTTCAAAATGTGCGGAAGAGATTAAATCCAATCTACAGGTCGGTAAAGCTCGTTTTATCTATCGCAAGGCTAAAACCGAGATTAACCGTGGTGGAGTTCATACAGAGCAGATTCAGGAAACAGCCAGTGTCTATGAATCACGTTCATTTGAACTGCCGGATTTAATTACCTACCTGCAGAACGAAACTAATCTGACTCGTCGCACAATTGTTAAAATCATCAAGAAAAGTGGTCGCCTAGAGTCTTTTAAGAACAATCCACAAAAGTTCATCGAGCAGGTCGCAACCATTATTCAGCACCAGATGCGTCTCTTTGTGGTCGGTGGAATCCAATATCACAAAATTGGTGATGATCAGTTTTATGCACAAGAGTTATTCAGTGATAATGAATTGTTTGGCTATCTGCAGCAAAACATGGTCGAAAGTAAAAAGTCAGTTTTTGATCACGTAGTCTACGATTCTGATATTGAGCTGGAATTTGCGAATGCATTTGAGCGAAGTGATGATATCAAGCTTTATGCAAAGCTTCCGGATTGGTTCAAAATCGATACTCCATTAGGAACTTATAATCCGGACTGGGCGGTTCTGATTGAAGTGGATGGAAAAGAGAAGCTTTATTTCGTGGTTGAAACCAAGAGTACGCTATTCACTGATGCCCTTCGCCCAATCGAAACAGCCAAAATTGCGTGTGGTAAAGAACATTTCAAAGCGCTTGGTAATGATGTTGAATTCACTTTTACAAAATCATTTGAGGATTTTTCGGGGGAATATGTCTAAGTTGGTTGTTAAAAGTAATTACTAATCAATAATATAATATTTATTTAAGTCCTCACTTAATTAGTGAGGACTTAAAGTTTATAGAAATAAATTAAGAAATCATATTGTTATAGCTTTCGAATATTCATACTTAAAGTTTTTATGACTCCTAGTAAGTCAGGAGGATGATGGAAGTGTGCAAGTTGATATAGTATTGAAATATGCAAGCAACTATTTTTGGACTTTAGTAAATACTTCTATGGAAAATCACTAACTTTTAAGAATCGAGACACAAATACAAGAACTATAAATCTGCTACAATTACGCCAATTTTAAGTTATCACTTCACTGGCTTGATACACATTCACAAGTGTGTACAAAACTGTGTACATATTGAAGATTTCCCTTATGTTTAAAGATCAATTAGCTAGAGAAGTAGCGGCTCGCAGAACTTTTGCTATTATTTCCCACCCCGATGCCGGTAAAACCACCATGACAGAAAAACTGCTGTTATGGGGTCAGGCCATTCAGGTTGCAGGTATGGTGAAAAGCCGTAAATCGGATCGTGCAGCCACTTCTGACTGGATGGAAATGGAAAAAGAGCGTGGGATTTCGATCACCACGTCCGTCATGCAGTTCCCGTTCAAGGACAAGATGATTAACCTGCTGGATACCCCGGGACATGAAGATTTCTCGGAAGATACTTACCGTACCCTCACTGCGGTAGACTCGGCATTGATGGTGATTGACGGTGCAAAAGGTGTCGAGGAACGTACCATTAAATTGATGGAAGTGTGTCGTATGCGTGACACACCGATCATTTCTTTCGTCAACAAAATGGACCGTGAAATCCGTGAGCCTTTAGAGCTGCTGGATGAGATCGAAAATGTCTTGAAAATTAAATGTGTCCCGATTACCTGGCCACTCGGTACAGGACGTGACTTCGCTGGTGTATATAACCTGCTCGAAGAAAAGTTCTATGTCTATAAAGCCGGTTTTGGTTCAGTAATTACTGACATCGAAGTTCGTGATGGTTATGACCATGCAGACTTACGTGAAAAAGTCGGTGAGCTGGCTTGGGCGGCATTTGAAGAATCGTTGGAACTGGTACAAATGGCGAATGAGCCATTAGATCGTGAAGAATTCCTGGCAGGCCGTCAAACTCCAGTGCTGTTCGGTACTGCTTTGGGGAACTTCGGTGTCGACCATGTTCTGGATACATTTAGCGAATATGCACCGCCTCCCAAAGCGCATCCAACTCAAGACCGTAAAGTAGAGGCGGATGAAGAAGGTTTCACAGGGTTTATCTTCAAGATTCAGGCCAATATGGACCCGAAACACCGTGACCGTATCGCTTTCATGCGAATCTGTTCAGGTAAGTATGAAAAAGGCATGAAAATGAAGCATGTGCGTATCGATAAAGATATCCGCATTAGTGATGCCTTGACCTTCCTGGCCGGTGACCGTCAGCATCTGGAAGAAGCATGGCCGGGTGATATTATCGGTCTGCATAACCACGGTACCATCCAGATCGGTGATACTTTCACTTCAGGTGAAAAACTGCAATTTACCGGTATTCCGCACTTTGCACCGGAAATGTTCCGCCGTGTCCGTCTCAAAGATCCGTTGAAGTCAAAACAGCTACAAAAAGGTCTGAAAGAGCTGTCTGAAGAAGGTGCAACTCAGGTCTTCATGCCACAAAACAGCAATGACCTGATTGTTGGTGCTGTGGGTGTGCTGCAGTTCGAAGTGGTAGCGTATCGTCTGAAAGAAGAGTACAAGGTGGACTGTATTTATGAGCCGGTGAGCATCAATACAGTACGTTGGGTATCTTGTGAAGATGAGAAAAAATTCAACGAATTCAAGAAAAAAGCCCATGACCAGTTATCTGTAGATGGTGGTGGTCACTTGACTTATCTTGCACCAAGCCGGGTGAATTTACAGCTGATGCAAGAACGTTATCCAGATATCGTATTCCGTAATACACGCGAACACTAAGCCTTCAGGCTTGGAAAATGTTAAACAGCTTCTCCGGAAGCTGTTTTATTTTGTGCTACATTTAAACCACTCATTACTTATATCTCTAAAAAATCATGAAGTTTAGTAAGGAAATCCTGCTCGGTTCAGTCATTGGCTGTAGTTTGTTACTTGGAGCATGTGATAAAAATGAAAAAAAACAGCCAGCGACAGAACAAAAAAAATCTGCAGCAGTCACCCCTGAAGAAAAAGCCAAATTTTTGCCTTACCTGAATATTCAGGAGAAATCGGCCGATATTGCCTTGCCATTTTGTGAGACCAAAAACTGTATTAATCTGGATATTCAGACCTTAAAGACAGCCGATTCCTGGCTAAACCAGTCTATTGAAAAGCAGCAGGCGAAAGTGATTCAGGATCAAATTGGCCTAAAGCAGGATATGAGCCTGCAGCAGGCGGTTAATGCCTATGTAAAAAAATCCGATGCCTGGCAAGCCCAGCTCAAACTGAATAAGGCCTACGAATTATCTCTTTATACCCGTATTCCTTATCAGCGCAATCAATTTGTGTTAATGCAAATTGGGGTAGACAGCACTCAGGAAAATATCCGCGTCAATGAACGCTATTATTTCTTTGTAGCTGACCGGTTGCAGCAAAAAATACTCAGTCCTCTGGATATTATCAATCCTGAACAGCAGTTGCAGATGGACCAAATTGTGCAGCAGGCTTATCAAAAGTGGTTAAAAGACAATAATGCGGAAGTCCAGCAGAAAGCTCCAAAAAAACTGTATTGGGGGCAGGCGGACTGGTTCTTTGATCAGGAAGGAATTGGCTTACATTATCGTAGTCAGGAAATTAGCAAAGATGCCAAACAACTGGACATCTATTTAACCAAAGAACAAACAAAACAAGTCTTGAAAGTGGATATTTATCAGAATATGTTCTAACAGGTAGGTCCTGCAAGGATAAATGATGATGTTGAACAAAGGTTAATGCATGTCAAATTATAAGAATGTTTTATGTCTGTCAGTATTGGCATCAGCGGTCTTGCTGAGTGCCTGTCAGCCTAAGGAAAGAGACCCGAAAGAGCCTGCTGCGCCTGAAGTGGTACAGGCTCAGCCTGAAGTGCTGAAGCTGAGCGGTGATACTGAGAAGCTGAAACTGGCCTTACCTGAATGTGAAGGAAAAAACTGTCCTGAGATTTCTATTGAGCGATTGAAAAGCAATCAGCCATTTATTGATGAATGGATAGATCAGCAGATTCTGCAGCAGCTACAGGGTATTTTGTCTATTGATGCGATCGAACCGGCGAAAGCATCTGCAGCCAGTGAAGCAGAAGCCGCTGCTTCCGAACCGCAAACTGCATTAGCCAATGTCAAAACTCCAAAACAGCAGCTTGAACAGCAGATTCAGCCGCATATGCAGACTTTCCTGAATCTGGACAAGGAACTGAAAGCACTCAGTGCCAGCCATAGTATCAGTCTGATGATCAAACCGAGAATTCTGCAGTCTGGCGATCCACTCGCGACTGTGGTCTTAAACAGTACCCATTATCTCGGTGGTGCGCATGGCGCTTCTGCTCAGACTTACTACAATTTTGACCTTGAGCAGAAAAAGCTGATTAAGCTGGACGATATCATTCTGCCTAAACAAAAGGCTCAACTTGAAGCCAAAGCTTATGAGGCTTTTAAAGCCTGGGTGATGGAATCCAAACTGGCCAATGATGTAGCTGAATATGAACAGGCTTGGAAATTCAAACTGACTGATAATTTCTATCTGTCTAAACAGGGATTGGCACTGCAATATGCCGAATATGAGATTGGTCCTTATGTGGTGGGTTTGCCACGTCTGGTCATTCCTTATGAACAGCTGAATGGCATTCTGAAACCTGAATATCTGCCTCAAACAGAGAACGCTGCTTCAGAAGCCGAGCCTGCAACTCCTGCCAAAGCACGCTGATGGTTTCATTATTTGATACCCATACCCATTTTGATGTTCCCGATTTTGATTATGATCGGGAACAGTTGGCTTATGCATCCAAAGCAGCAGGGGTGGAGCATCTGGTCTTAATTGGTTTTTTACAGAGCCGGTTTAAGGATTTATTGCAGACGCATCATTTTATTAATCAGTTAGACAATGCGCCTCAAAGTCATCTGGCACCCGGCCTGCATCCATTTTATATTGAGCAGCATCAACCTGAGCATTTACAGGATCTGGAGCAGTTATTAAGCACAGAGCCTTGTATTGCCATTGGTGAAATTGGTCTGGATACTTTCGATAAACGGCATAAACAGCCGGAACTTTTCCAGAAACAGAAAGATTTTTTTGCTGCACAGCTGGAACTGGCGCAGCAGTTTGATAAACCTGTGTTACTGCATATCCGTAAATCTCATGCCGATGTTTTACAGATTCTAAAACAGCATCAGTTTAAACAAGGTGGTATTGCCCATGCTTTTGGTGGCGGGATTGAAGAAGCCAAAGCCTTTATTAAACTGGGCTTTAAGCTTGGGATAACAGGGCAAATCACCAATCCGAATGCCAAAAAACTGCACCAAGTCGTACAGCAGGTAGGACCGGAACATCTGGTGCTTGAAACCGACTGTCCGGACATGACGCCCTTATGTTGCCAGCATTCTACTGAGCAGCGAACTCGCAATACGCCTGCCAATCTGCCTTATGTCCTGCAAGGCCTGGCCAAGAGTCTGCACATGGATCAAGATGAACTGGCACAGCAGCTCTGGAAAAATACCCATCAGGCTTTACATCTGGCGATCTAAGATAAAACCATACATCGGTCGGAAACTGGATTCCAATTTATGATCCAGTGAAAAAAAGGCGCATTATGCAATTTCTAAAATGCTTTAGACTTGGCATCATGCATATAAATTATTTTGAGTGAGATTCACATGGCACAAGGACTATTGGCGGGTAAGCGCTTCTTGATCGCAGGTATTGCAAGTAAATTATCAATTGCTTTTGGTATTGCTCAGGCATTACATCGTGAAGGTGCAGAACTCGCTTTTACTTATCCAAATGAAAAGCTGAAAAAACGTGTAGATGATTTTGCTGCACAATTCGGTTCGGAATTGGTTTTTCCTTGTGATGTGGCTGTAGATGCAGAAATTGACAATGCATTTGCAGAACTGGCAAAACACTGGGATGGTCTGGATGGTGTCGTACATTCAATCGGTTTCGCACCAGCACATACTTTAGATGGTGATTTTACTGATGTGACGGATCGTGAAGGCTTTAAGATTGCCCATGACATCAGTGCGTACAGCTTTATCGCGATGGCACGCGCTGCGAAGCCATTACTGGCTGTACGTCAAGGCTGCCTGTTAACCCTGACTTATCAAGGTTCTGAGCGTGTGATGCCAAACTACAACGTGATGGGTCTGGCGAAGGCCTCTTTAGAAGCAGGTGTACGTTATCTGGCATCTAGCCTGGGTGCAGAAGGTATCCGTGTCAATGCGATCTCAGCAGGTCCAATCCGTACATTGGCAGCGTCTGGCATTAAATCATTCCGTAAAATGCTGGACCTAAATGAAAAAGTGGCTCCACTAAAACGCAATGTGACCATTGAAGATGTCGGTAATGCAGCATTGTTCCTGTGCTCACCATGGGCGAACGGGATTACTGGTGAAATCATGTATGTCGATGCGGGTTATAACACAGTAGGTATGAGTGCTGAACTGATGCTGGATGCAGAATAAGTCGCTTTAAAAGATTAATTCTCAGCAGAGAAAAACCCTCAAGTTTTTGAGGGTTTTTTATTTTTAACTCTAATTGTTAATGATGTAAGTCTGATGACAAGGGATACAAGAATTTGGATCAAAATAATTTATCTTTCAGGACTTTCCCACTAAGATGCTTAATATAAAAACAATACAGGACAATTAAGGATGTTTAAAAATTTTTTAATCAGCATGATTTTTGTGATGGGAACTGTGGGGATCACCACGTCGGGCATGGCAGCAGACAATCACTATCATGACAATATGCATGAACTTGACCATCATTTAAAAAATTTCAAATCTGCCAAGGATAGCAAAGAGGCGCGGGCAGCATTGCAAGGCATGCAAAAATCTGTGGAAGTCTGCCAGAAAAATTTACCATCAGGTCTACAAAAGCTAAAATCCAAAGATGCAAAAATTACGGCTTATCAGGGATTGTTAACTGACTTATTGAAAGAGATTAAACAAGCTGAGCAACTTGTTGCAGCCAATCAGCTAGCCAAAGCACAAACATTGACAGAGAAAATGGATCAGATTAAAAAGCAGGGGCATCAAGCCTTTAAATAAGCCATAAAAAAGACCGCAATTGCGGTCTTTTTTAACTTCAAGATCAAGTGATTAAGCTTGACCTTCAACAGCAGCAGCTTGCGCACGTTGCATGTTCGCTTCAAATTCAGCATCGAAGTTGATTGGAGTAAGCAGCAATTGCGGGAAGCTACCTTTAGTGACCATATCATTCACCGCTTCACGAAGGAACGGGAACAGAATGTTCGGGCAGTAAGCACCAAGAATGTATGGCAGACGCTCTTCTTCCACGCCATCAATCAGGAAAATCCCTGCTTGAGTCACGTCAACGATAAACGCTGTATCACCTTCATTGGTTGCTTGAACCACAACTTTTAAAGCCACTTCAAAATGAGTCGGATCAATTTTTTCTGCAGAAGAAGAAAGGTTGATGTTTAACTCAGGTTGCCATTGCTTGGTAAAAACTTGTGCCCCAGGAACTTCAAAAGAAATATCTTTAGTGTAAATACGCTCTAATGCCAATTGTGGTTGAGCTTGTTGTTCTTCACTCATTCTTTAATCCTTGATATGAGGTAGGTTTTAGTAAATTAAGCCAATAATTCGTCTAGTTTGCCTTCACGCTCTAGGGCATAAAGTTGATCAAAACCGCCGATAAATTGTTCATTAATAAAAATCTGTGGCACGGTACGATGATTGGTGCGTTGCATCAATTCAAGACGCACTTCAGGGGCTTCATTCGATAAATTAATTTCTTTGAATGCAACACCTTTGCGCTCAAGGAGCTGTTTTGCACGGATACAATACGGACATACTGTCGTCGAATAAATAGTAACTTCAGCCATGATCAATCTCCTGTTCGCAGATTATTTGCTTTTCACCAAAGGTAAACCTTGAGCTTTCCAGTTTGTAATGCCGCCATCCAGACGGTAGGCATCTGCATGACCTACCTGTTGAAGCGCAGAACCTGCAACTTGCCCAAGATTACAAATGAACACCAACGGGCGATCAGATGCTTTTAACTCATCAACGTGTTTTGTAATTTGGCTATATGGAATGTTACGGCTACCACTGATGTGACCTTCACGGAAGTCTTTGGCATCACGTAAATCAATCAGCATGGCATTTTTTGCTTTAACTAAAATTCCCAGCGATTGCGGAGAGATTTTGCGACCATTACGTTGACCTTCGATAATGAAGAAGACAACCACGAGTACCGCGAGTGTTCCAAACAAGAAGGGGTGATTCCCCATAAACTCGAACCAACGTTCCACAATTCACCTAATTACAATTTTAAAATTGCCAAGAGTATAGCTCATAAATATGGTGATCAAAATCACCGCTTCAAGGGCTAAGCCTTAAGAAAATTAATTTTTTTGCTGCGCTTCGTTAATTTCGCCGATTAAACGTAAATAGCTTTCCAGTCGGCGCGGCAAAATTTCCCCTGTTGATGCTGCCTGACGTAAGGCACACTGCTTTTCATGCTTATGTGTGCAGTTACGGAACTGGCAGTGACCGAGCAAGTTTTCAATTTCCGGAAAACCACTTTGGACTTTATCCAAGGTCAGATGCCAGAGACCAAATTCACGAATCCCTGGTGAGTCGATGAGAGCAGCGCCATCGCCAAAGGAAATCAGACGTGTGGAGGTCGTCGTATGCTGACCCAGTGCCGAGTTTTCAGAAATGACATTAGTTTTCTGTGCAGCATCCGGGACGATCGCATTAATCAGCGTGCTTTTACCTACACCAGACTGACCGACAAACGCTACAGTTTCCTCATTCAGACGAGCGGATAGTTCTGTCAGATCGCCATCGGACTGGGTTTGCATAACTTCATAACCCAAATCTTTATATTCTTTAAGCAAATCCAGAATCGGATCATTTTCCTTGAGCAAATCGGATTTATTCAGAACTAAAAGTGCTGGAATCTCTGCATCTGCACAAGCCACCAGATAACGGTCAATCAAACCCGGTGCTGGTTCAGGCAATGGCGCGAACACAATCACAATCAGGGAAATATTGGCGGCAACCGGTTTAACCTTGTGGTAACGGTCAGGACGGGTCAGCAAAGAAGTACGCGGATGAATCGCTGTAATAATGCCGAGTCCGGTATTGGGATCAGCCTGCCATTTGACCCGGTCACCTGTTACCAGCAATTCCAGGTTAGTTCGGGTATGGCAGCGCCAGACACTCCCTAGTTCAATCGGTTTCCAGAATGGCTCAGGTTCACCTTCAGCCACGACCGGTTTTTCAGGATGCTGTTCAGGTACAGACAAGGCCTGGACTTCAAGCTGGCGGCCATAATGCTGCACGACCAGTCCTTCCAGGTCTTGAGAGGTATCGATCTCTTCCTGACGCGTTTTGTGCTGTTTTTGAATACGACGTTGTTGTTGTTCAGTTAAACGACGTTTACGTATTAAAGCCATTCAAATCCTAAAAAACCATGGGAGCGAGATGGCAAAAATAGCATGAAGCGGGGTGTCAGTTACAGCATCGACGTAATAAATTTGCTACTATAAATGTTTTATAGCCTAATAAGATTGCACATTTATGAGCAGCACCCCGGATAGCCGCCTGATTTGGATTGACCTGGAAATGACAGGTCTGGATACAGATAATGACCAGATTATTGAAGTTGCCACGATTGTAACGGACGATAACCTAAATATTCTTGCCGAAGGGCCCGTGCTAGCTGTGCATCAATCTGACCGTATCCTGAATGCGATGGACGAGTGGAATACTCGCCAGCATGGTCAGTCTGGCCTGATTGAGCGTGTACGCCGCAGTAAATTGACTGCTCAGGATGCAGAACGTGAAACGATTGAATTCCTGAAAAAATGGGTCAATCCAAAAGTATCGCCGATGTGTGGTAACTCGATCTGTCAGGACCGTCGCTTTCTGCACCGTTTAATGCCTGAACTGGAACAGTATTTCCATTACCGTAATCTAGACGTATCTTCAGTAAAAGAGCTGGCAAAACGCTGGCGCCCTGAAATCATGAGTGGTCTGAAGAAAAATGCTTCGCATCTAGCGATGGATGATATCCGTGATTCGATTGCTGAACTGAAATATTATCGTGAATATTTCTTCATTATGAATAAATAATCCGAGCAAATAAAAAAGAGGCGAAAGCTTCTTTTTTATTGCTTGGCAGAAAGTTTCTTGTGATAAAAGTTTTCACTGCTTTCAAACAGTACCCAGGTCAGAAGCACCAGAGCAAGATGGGTTTGGGTTTCATATTGATCCAAGATAATCAAAGCAAATAATCCTAAAGTCAGGATACGGATCATGATACTGAGATAATAATTTTTCTGCTTTTTAAAGGTTAAACCGTAAAGATAGAGCAGGAACAGGAAAACCATCAGGGCAAAAAGGGCGTTAAATAGCATGCTGATCTGGCTCCCTTTAGGACAATAATAATTGAAATATTGTGAAGTTTATGATGGTTGTAATTTGATCGATTTTACGTGTTTTAGCGATGGCACAAGAATGCTTTTTTAACTGATTTTGTATCTGGATTTTAGTGGCAGTAAAGTGTCCATGATTTTGCTAAAATGCTCTGGTGTTTTTCTTGCTATTGATGACCTATGACTGATCTGCTTCAAGATGATGAGTATGACCGCCGTTTTGCGGGTGTAGCCAAAATTTATGGTGACGATAGCTTTCATCATTATGAAAACAGTCATGTGATGGTGATCGGAATTGGCGGTGTTGGTTCATGGGCAGTCGAAGCATTGGCACGTACCGGGATTGGTGAGCTCACACTGGTCGATATGGATGTGGTCGCAGCATCGAATATTAACCGTCAGTTACCAGCTATGACGGCGACACTAGGATGTGAAAAAATCGAAATCATGGCAGAACGCTGCCGTTCGATTAATCCACGCATCAAGATCAATCTGATTGACGATTATCTGACGCCAGAAAATGTGAAAGAAATTCTGTCAGGAAATCCTGACATCATTCTGGACTGTATCGATGACGTCAAAGCGAAATTTGCCTTGATGCTGCATTGCCGTTTTAACAAGGTTCCATTGATTGTATCCGGTGGAGCAGGCGGTAAACTGGATCCCTTAAAAATCCGTGTTGCCGATTTATCCAGAACCGAACAGGATCCAATGCTGGCAAAATTACGTGCGCAATTACGTGCTAAAGGCATCTGTAAAAAGCCAAAAGAAAAATTTGGCATCACTTGTGTCTACTCTATCGATAACCCATTCTCGAGTGCAGATGTTTGTGCAAGCGCAGGCTTACGCTGTGGTGGTTATGGGTCTGCAGTGGTAGTGACATCTAGCTTCGCCATGGTTGCGGTATCGGAAGTATTGAAAAAGCTCGATAGTAAAAGACTTAAAGCCTGATTGAGTCAAAAAAAAGCACACGATCTGTGCTTTTTTTATGCTAAGTTTAAAATGAATTTTTATACATATAACAAAAACAATCTTTTGGTTTTGGAGCAGCTATGTGGTTTTTGCTAGTGCTGGTTTTGGGGATTGGGGCTTTAGCAATCTGGATGTGGAAACGTCCTGATCCGGTGAAACGTGATCAGGCCAAAGCCGTGCATCATGATCTATGGATTGAGCAGATTGATGCTCAATTGAAATATGCAACGCGTCTAAGTACGGATCCGCATCACCCGGACTATGAACGTGCCTATCAAATTTATCAGGGGCTGGCCCAGCAGCAGGAATTGCCACAGGCTTATGTGGGCATGGCCTTGATGCACTTAAACGGACAGGGGCGTGAGCAGAGCACGGAAAAAGCCATTAGCTTTCTTGAAAAAGCTTATAGCTTAGGTGGTGAGGATGCAGCCTATCATTTAGGCCAGATCTATGATGGTCATCAATACCAATTAAATGATCCTGAAAAAGCCTTGTACTGGTATCGGCATGCGGTCGCGCGCGGTCATCTGGATGCGCAGTATCGCATTACTGAGCTGGCCGAATCTGATCATGACACTGCAGAACAGCAACGTCTGCAATTATTGATTCAAAATGCCGAGCAGGGACATGCCAATTCACAGTATCAGTTAGCCCAATATTATTTGGCGGATGGTGGAGCGCAAGATTTAAGTCTGGGTATTCACTATCTGTTTCTGGCAGCACAGCAGGATCACTTGGCGGCCAATCAGGATATTGCCGAAGCCTATGCAAATGGCAAAGTCTTGCCCAAAGATCAACAGCAGGCTTTGAATTTCATTAAACGCTGTATTCATCTCGGTGATCAGAGTGGTTTATATGATTACTATGCTGGCGTGTTACTCGGCACTATTGATCCTGATCAACGTCAACGGGTGTTTCAGCATCTATTACAGCAGTCTAAAGAACATAAAGATGCACAGGCCAAAACCCTGATCGGTCTGGCTTATTTTCATGGCTGGTATGTACAAAAAAATGAAACCATGGCATTTCGCTACTGGTCTGAAGCAGCACAAACCCAGCATCCACAGGCCTTGAGTCTGATTGCCGCACTATATTTTGAATCCTATCTGGTCGCACATGAACCGGAGAAAGCGTTTGAACTCTATCAACATGCCTTGCAAAGCGATCCTGATCATCGCTTTAGTCAGATGGGTCTGGCGCTCTGCTATTTAAACGGAATAGGTGTAACTAAAGATACGGCTAAAGCTACCCAAATGATTCAAGCAATTGCACAGCAAGAGCAACTTGCAGCACAGTCTGAAGCTGATCTGATTTATATAGTCGGACGTTTTTATAGCTTGCCTGAATATCCACTGCCGACACGAGAAAAGCCAATTCAATATTTGAATCAGGCGGTGGCGAAAGGATCAAGTAAGGCTGCTTGGTATCTGTATCAAGCATATTCTGGTTTTTATCCAGTCTTTGAAGTGAATGAGGAACAGGCCAAACGTTATCTGCATCAGGCAGCTCAATTGGGCAATGCACAAGCCCAGACCGAATTAGGCTTAATGTATTTAAAGGGCAAAAAGGTGGAGCAGGATACGGCTTTAGGACTGAAATATCTGGAACAGGCTGCGAGCCAGCATAATGGTCTCGCACTAAATGCTTTAGGTGAGGCTTTGGAACAAGGAATTGGCATTGAAGCCAATTTGGATCAGGCAATCCAGTGCTATCGTAAAGCGGCTGCGCAGGTGAATGCTGATGCTTATAGTCATCTGGGGCGCTTATATACCAAAGGCATTGGTGTAGAACGTGATATTGCAATTGCCCGTCAATGGCTAGAAAAAGGCAGTCTGTTAGGACATGAGCCTTCTATTGAACAGCTCAACAATGTAAATGCTTATCTGCATATGTAAACTTCAATAAAAAAACCGCTGACTAACAGCGGTCTTTTTTGAGTCAAATATATTGCTTAAGGTAGTTGTTTGATCGGGCTACCACCCAAAGCTTGCATCAGGGTCACATAAGCATTGTATTGGCTTTGTCGGGTTTGCACCAAAGACAGACGGGCATTCCGCGTAGTTTCCTGTGCATCCAGCAGATTTTTCAATGCTACTGCACCATTACGATAACGCACTTCGGTCAAACGTTCAGTACGTTCAGCCAGTTCAACGTTACGCTGTTGTAACGCAACCTGTTTAGTGAGTTCAGTACGATTAGACAAGGCATTCTCTACATCGGCAAAAGCTTCATACATGGTCTGACGATACTGGATAATCGCTTTTTCATATTCCAGTTCATTCACCTGCAAATCACGCTTCATGTCATTCCATTGCAGGAATGGCAGGCTGAGTCCAGCACCTAAGGTCGCCACCGGATTTTTAAGTGCATCTGACAATGATGAACTGGTGCCCACGCCGGTACTTAGGCTGCCAGTCAGGCTGATCGAAGGATAATAACTGGCTTTATTGGCATCCTTGTTGGCCAAGGCTTTACGCAAACGCAATTCAGTAGCTCTCAAGTCAGGACGACGGGAGAGAAGGCTAGCAGGTAAGCCGGCTTCAATCGACGGTAAAGTAATATTCGGTAAACGTTTAGGTTCCTGAATCGAAAGCTGTTGCACAGGCATATTCATCAGCACTGCCAGCGCCGTACGCGTTTCCACACGTTGCTGTTCAATCTGACTTAAGGTCGCTTGCTGGCTTTGAATGGCCTGTTCAGCTTGAGTCAGATCGAGACCAGATACTGCCCCGGCGCGATACTGGACATTGACCAGATCATAGGTACGCTGTGCAGTTGCCAGGTTTTGCTGAACCACGCTATAACGTTCATTTAGATAACCCAGTTGCCAGTACAGTTGAGCAGTCGTACCAATCAGACTTTGTGCAGTCGCCTGCAAGTCCTCTTCAGATGCCAGGGCTTCCCAGCGTGCTGCTTCAGTCTGATTGGCCAATTTACCGAACAGATCCAGTTCATAGCTTAAGCCAGGGAAATTAACCCCAAAACCGGATGAACTACTGCCATCTTCCAGATCAAAGCTTCTACGCGTGGTTAGTCCTGCATCACTGATGCGTACACCTTGCTGACTTTGTGTCTGTCTGGCCTGAATACGGGCTTGCTGCAAATTAATCCCGGCTACGGCCAGATCACTATTGGCTGCCAGTACGTCATTCACCAGATTATTCAATTGCGGATCTTTAAATAGAGTCCACCATTGATCTGCCAGAATATCAGCATGGATTTGCTGGCTTACAGCTTTACTGTTTTGAAAGTTGTTAGGCACCTGTACAGCAGGCTGTTCATACGGCGTTTTCACTACGGCCGCACAGCCAACCAATGAACTCCCTAGAATCAGGGCACTGGCAAGTTTGGTAAGAGTATGCATATCAGATTCCTTATTCTCGAGAAAGTGCATCGACCGGATTCAAACGGGCTGCATTACGTGCCGGGATAAAGCCGAACACAATACCGATTAGACTTGAGCAGACAAAGGCCGCGACAATCGATGTGGTCGAGTATGCCATCTGGAAGGTTCCTCCAGCAAAATGGGTAATCAGCTGACCGATACCGAGTGACAGCAATACGCCTAAAATACCGCCCAGAATACAAACTAGAACAGCTTCAATCAGGAACTGCTGCAGAATGTCACTTTGGCGTGCACCGACCGCCATCCGTACCCCGATTTCCTGAGTACGTTCAGTCACGGAAACCAGCATAATATTCATTACGCCGATACCACCGACGACCAGAGAAATCACCGCAATCGCAGAGATCAGCAAGGTCATGGTTTGAGTCGTTTGCTGAATCGTTTCACGGATACTGTCTGCATTTTGCGTAAACACATCCTGCGCACCGTGACGTTGGACCAGTAAATTCAAAATGGCATTTTCCGCGGCTGCGCTTGGATATTCATCCTTAATACGCACAATGATCTGACGCACATTCGGTTGACCCAGCATACGGCTCATGACGGTAGAATAGGGCAGATAGACATTCAGGCTATCATTGTTTCCCATCATGCCTTTTTGCGCATCAATGACGCCAATCACCCGGCTTGGTACACTGCCTAAAAGCAGTACCTGACCGACAGGATTGGTGCCATCTGCAAAGAAAGTATTTTGGGTGTTGGTATCAATCACCACATCCTGCGCCTGCTCAGTAATACTTTCTTTATCAAATGGCTGACCTGATTTAAAGGTCATACCTTTGACATAGAAGAAGTCTTCACTGACGCCGTTGACGGTAGTTGATGCTTCAATCTCTTTGAAGCGTCCAGTGACACTGCTGTTGACCGATGGGCTGACCCCATCCACATAAGGCTGTTCTGCCAGTGCATCGGCATCAGCGGGAATCAGTGTCTTGGATTGGGAGGAACGTGAATTATCCCCGAAGCCCCGGCCCTGGAACACGGTAATGGTATTGGTCCCAAGACTGCTGATATTTTCCAGAATCTGCTTTTGTGAACCGTTACCCAGCGCAACGACCGAAACCACCGACGCGATCCCGATAATGATCCCGAGCATGGTCAGGAAGGTCCGCATCCGGTGTGCATTCATGGCCAATAAAGCCATACGGAAAGCTTCACCGAGACGGTCTACCGCGGAACGCCAGCTCGAGATTTTCTTCTGTTCATTTCGGACCAGATTTTCTTTCTCGAAACCATCATCAACTTCAGGCATATTCGGTTTATCTGAAATGATATTCCCGTCTGAAATCTCGATAATACGCGTCGCATTTTTTGCCACGTTATGATCATGTGTGACCAGAATAATGGTATGACCTTTGGCATTCAGCTCACGCAGAATCCGCATCACTTCAATACCGCTATTCTTATCCAGTGCACCGGTTGGTTCGTCGGCAAGAATCACGTCACCGCCATTCATCAGGGCACGGGCAATCGAAACACGCTGCTGCTGACCACCAGACAATTGACTCGGACGGTTCTGGGTTTTTTCACCCAAGCCCAAATCAGTCAGTAATTTGACAGCACGTTCGTGACGGGTATCTGAATCTGCACCGGCATAAATTGCAGGAACTTCGACGTTACCTGCCGCACTTAAATCACTGAGCAGATGATAACGCTGGAAAATAAAGCCGAAATATTCACGACGTAACTGCGCTAGTTCATCAGCTTTAAGTTCGCGGGTTTCACGGCCTTTAACTTTATAGCTGCCCTTGGTCGGCTTATCCAGACAGCCCAGAATATTCATCAGGGTGGATTTACCGGAACCGGACTGACCGACAATGGCGACCAGTTCGCCCGGATAAATCTCCAGATTGACCCCTTTTAAAATCTGGACCGTGCTTTCACCCGCAGGGAATTCACGAACCAGATTCTTGACCTCGAGTAGAGGTTGCTGTTGTTGATTCATGCTTACATTCTCATTGGGCCGGCGCCACCAGGACCACGGCCACTGCCGCCACGTTTAGCACCGTCATTAGAAGTATCAGAGCCATCTGCAATCACAACCTGATCACCACGTTTCAAGCCTTTGATCACTTGTGCGGTTACACGGTTATTCAGACCAATCAGGACAGGAGTTGGTTTTGCTGTACCGTCTGCCTGCAATACACGAACCATGGCACGCTGAGCTTTGCCTTGTTCAATCAGGGCACGTTCCGCATCAGAAAGTTCTAAGCGAGGAGGGCGGTCACCTTCCGGACGTTTACTATCGCCACGGGCTTGATCCTGACCTTCGCCACGTGCAGATGGGTCACCGGCTCCGCGAGAGCCTTCACCACGATTTGGACGTTGTGGACGGTTTGAACCTTGAATGGCAGCCGCCGGAACAGTCAGTACATTCCGTGCTTCATCTAGCACGATATAAACTTGCGCTGTCATATCAATACGCAGCTTGCCATCTTCATTGGGTACATCAAACAGGGCGTTGTAATACACTGCAGAGCCTGAAGTCGAGCTTGAAGTATTGGTTTCGGTATTAATTGAATTTGGTGCAGGTTCAACCTGACGAAGTTTGGCGTAAATTTTCTTATCAGTATTACCCAAAGTAGTGAAATACACTGTTTGGCCTTCCTGAACTTTCATCACATCAGCTTCAGAAATTTCAGCCTTAATGGTCATGGTATCCAGCTGCGCCAGTTTCACAATCGTTGGTGCACTTTGATTGGCGTTTACAGTCTGACCTTCTTCAGTCACGATCGCTACGATGGTTCCATCCATGGGTGCCACGATTTGGGTATAACCGAGATCTTCTTTCGCAGTTGCCAGGGTTAAACGTGATTGTTCAATCTGTGCATTAATCGCGGTGATATCTGCCTGAGCGGTTTTGTAGCTGGCTAATGCAGATTCCAGTTCTGAACGCGAGGTTGCATCTTGGGCATACATGGCTTGCTGACGCTTATACTCGGCTTCCACCTTGGCAAGGTTGGCCTGTTTCACGGCAAGCTGTGCCATCTGGTTTTTAATGCTGGCTTCAGCAGTCTTTAAATCATTTTCCTGACGAACAGAGTCAATTCGGGCAATCAGTTGGCCTTGTTTGACCTGATCGCCGAGTTGCACATACATTTTTTTAACCTGACCCGAAACCTGGGCACCGACACTGACCATTTTGGTGGCTTCAAGTACACCAGTTGCCAGTACCGAATTTTCAATATCCCCTTGAGTCACTTCAGCTGTAATGTATTGTGGCTGCTGCTCTTTTGGTTTCAGAAAATACCAGGCAGTGACTGCCACCAGAATGGCAATCACAATCGCCATAATGAGTTTCGTAGGTTTTATTTTTGGCATATGGATTCAGATTTGGGTCGTAGGATAACAGTTGATTATAAAAGCGAAATTAGGATAAAACGTGAATTTTTTTTATTTAAAATGAGAACTATTTTCCACTGCCTGGTTTAAAAAAGCATATAAGATAAAACCTGATTTTATATAAAGGATTCATTGAACTATTCCTATTAGAATTATCTTTTTTAGGTGAAATTTTATACGATTTAGCTATCTGAGAAATATTGATCATATGATGAATCAATTAAATCTTCATGGGAGTATAAAGTACTTCTCAGATAGACTGTATGCAAAAAGCTGGCCACTAAATTGCTGATAAAAATACGCCATAGTGCTGCTCAATATCATGGAAGTTTTTAATGATATTTGTTGTAAAAATAATTCTGCGCTAAAGCCAACCTTTTTTATTTTTTAATCTAATTTTTCGAATGATGTGTTCTATTAAAATTTAAAAAATCTATGTTTTACATATAGGTTTAAGCAAATAAAGTTTGTAATATTTAATTCCATAAAAAAATATGGGTTTATTCATTAAGAGAATATGCTTATTTAATGAGCGAAAAAATAATACGACTTTACTAAGAAAATTGATGAGGTTCATAGATGGAATGGAATGAAAGTTACAATATTGGAATTGAGGTGATTGATCATCAACATCGCCAGATTCTGGACTATATAAATGCTTTAGAGTAGGTCAAAAGTACCGGAGATCGCGATAAAATCCGGGAGGTTTTAGATGATTTGATCGACTATACCCAGTCACATTTCAGCTTTGAGGAAAACCTGCTGGAACAGGTGAGTTATCAATATTTGCCCTCACATCGCGGCATACATGAATTATTTGTCAAAAAATTAAATGATTATCGTCTGAAGTTTGAGAAAGGTCAGTCCATTGAAAAAGATTTATATCGTCTACTGTCCAAATGGCTCATCAACCATATTCAGCACGATGATCAGGATTATGTAGCAGTACGGGACAATATGCTGAGCTACCTGCGAACGCAGGAGAAGAAAAAAGGCAAAGAGGCTGGTTTGCGCGTTTCTTTAGTTAGGCACTCGGAGATGCAAACAAGCTTTGACCGCACATTTCAGCAATGGCCTGTAAGATCAGATGTTCAGGGTTCTCTCTGGACATCCCTTTGATTGCAGCATCGATCCGGATCAAAAGCTGAGGCCAGCTTAAAAAGCGTTGTGGACTTAAACGACGCAAGGCTTGCTGATATAAGCTTACTTTAGTCTTCCAGATGCCAATTTGTAAGGCATTTTGTGGCTGTTCAAATAACTGCATCAATAGACGCATTTCTTTACTGATACTCCACAAAATCAGGCTCATCGGTTCACCAGACGCAACTAGATACTGAAAGATCTTAATTGATTGTGCCAAATTCCCATTCAGCAAGGCATCACTCAGATCATAGGTGCTGTAACGGGACTGATCCTGCAAGCAGGCATATAGATGGTCAATCTGGATAATATCCACTTCAGCAAAGGTATCCGCCACGCGCATCAGGCTGTTTTTAGCAGCCAGCAAATTGTGCTCATGATGCTGCTCTAGCCATTGCCAGGCGTCATTTGCCAGCTTAATTCCCAGTTTTTCTGATTCAATCCCGAGGATCTGTTGACGATCTTTTGGGTAGTTCGCTACCAGTGATACATTTACGCCATTGGCATCAATGGTCTGAAAAAAACTGGATTTCAGGCTGCTGGCATCCTGCTTCGGCATGACCACCAAGAGCAGATTATCACTGTCCTGTTGGAGATAGCTTTTTAATAGTTTGAGACCGCTGGCATCCGGTTTGATATTGCCATGCACTTCAATTGCCAGTTGGCTAGAAAATAATGACAGGCTGTTTAAAGCATTAAAGACATTTTTCCAGTCAGAGGCAGAGCTAATATCATAACGCTGGCGTTCAACTTCACGGTTTTGCCAGCTGCTACGAAAGGCATCTACCAGATTCTGTTCCAGCAAAGGCTCCTGACCATGCAACACCCAGGCACCGCGAGCTTCATTGACACGTTTTAATGCCTGGAGGTAGTCAAGTTTCATTGGGTCGTCTTATTGGGCTAGTTGAGTCGAAGTTTCTGATCTTGCCAATGGCAAACGATTCGATGAAATTTGACGGGCAATCTGCTGGGCCACATCATCAATCAGGACCTGATTTAAGAATTTCTGTTCCTGGTCATCTGTATTCACGGTTTCAATATCATATTGATAGGTACGGGTCGCAATTACCGTACGGGGTTCAGTCACCGGATTGCCTTGCGCATCTTCAATTCGGAAAGTTACATTCAGACGCAATAAGGTTTCTACAAGTTTGCCATTCAATTCTAAACGGCGAGGGGTGTAATCTAGGACACGTAAGACATAAGCATCAGGTGCATTACTCAGCTGTACTCCAGCAGCACCCAGGTAAACAGCCAGTTTTTCCTGAAGATCTTCAGTATTGTCAGGGAGGGCCAGACTCATGACTGAGTAAGCTACAGGTGCGGAACTCGGATTGGTTCCTTTTAAATGAAAGCCACAGCCGACGAGGCCTGCACTTAGACCACAAGTTAAAACAATTGCTGCTAAACGTTTGCCTAAATGCATGAGTATCCTCTTTTCCCTTGGGGAAATATTTGAAATCCTGAACCGGATTGTAAAGTCAAAGCCCGTTGGCTGGCAACGGGCTTTGTTTGGAATTGTTTTTTAATCCCTCCCTACCTCCCTTTTAAAAAGGGAGGAGAACCCATTTTTTATATATGGACGGGAATTCCCCTCTTTATTAAAGAGGGGTTAGGGGAGATTAAATCCCTCCAAACCTCCCTTTCTTGCGCTTCAATATAAAGCAGTGCTTTATATCTTGCTCAAGGAGGCTTCAAGGAAATTAAACCACCAAGTTCACTAACTTATTCGGCACCACAATTTCTTTCTTGGTTGGACCAGTCAAGAATTGCTGAACTTCAGGCAAGGCTTTGGCTTGAGCAAGAATGTCATCTTTAGATGCATCTACAGACACTTCAAGTTTGCCACGAAGTTTACCGTTCACCTGAACCACGATGGTTTGTGTATTACGAGTCAATGCAGATTCATCCACTTGTGGGAATTGCGCTTGAGTTAACTCAATCCCAAACTGAGCCAATAAAGTCTGGCTTAAGTGCGGTGCAAATGGTGCCAATAAAGTAAGAAGCGTAGTGATTGATTCACGTGCTACAGCAACGTCATTGTCATCTTTCGCTTCAAACTTGTTGTTCGCATTTAACAGTTCCATCATCGCTGCAATGGCAGTGTTAAATGCATGACGACGTTCAATGTCATCACCCACTTTCTGGATGGTTTCGTGAGTCTTACGACGTAAGTCTTGCGCAGCTGTAGAAAGAGCGGCTTTATCGAATTTAGTCGCAGCATTGCCTTTTTCAAGGAAACCTGTTGCCAAACGCCATACACGTTTCAGGAAGCGGTTTGCACCTTCAACACCGGCATCAGACCATTCAAGTGATTGATCAGGTGGGGCAGCAAACATCATGAACACACGTGCAGTATCTGCGCCGTATTGGTCAATAATCGCTTGCGGGTCGATACCGTTGTTTTTCGATTTCGACATTTTTTCCTGACCGCCAACGATGACGTCTTGACCATCACCTTTGTATTTCGCAGAAGTGATACGGCCCTTTTCATCACGCTCAAGTTCGATGTCGGCAGGGTTAAACCAGGTTTTCTTGCCTGACTCAGACTCACGGTAATAAGTATCGGCAAGCACCATACCTTGAGTGAGCAAGTTAGTGAACGGCTCATTACCTTGTACCACGCCTTCATCACGCATCAATTTGTGGAAGAAACGTGCATAGAGCAAGTGCAGAATCGCGTGTTCAACACCACCGATGTATTGGTTGACTGGAAGCCAGGTTTGACCTGCTTCTGGTTTTACCATGCCATCAGTAAAGTCTGGAGATGCATAACGTGCATAGTACCAAGAAGATTCTACGAATGTGTCTAGCGTATCTGTTTCACGACGCGCATCGCCACCACAGCAAGGACAAGTGGTTTCGTAGAATTCAGGCATCTTGTTCAGCGGGTTACCTGAACCGTCTGGCACAACATCAGTTGGAAGTACCACAGGCAGTTGATCTTCAGGCACTGGCACTTGACCACATTTGTCACAGTTGATCATTGGAATTGGACAACCCCAATAACGCTGACGAGATACACCCCAGTCACGTAGACGGAATTGAACTTTAACGTTCGCAAGACCTTGTGGTTCTAATTTTGCAAGGAAGGCATCAAATGCGCCTTGGAAGTCTAAACCGTCAAATTCGCCTGAATTAACCAGTTTACCGTCTTTAGAGCCGTACCATTCTTGCCATTGAGTTGCATCAAAATCTGTATCTTCTGCACCTTTGGCATCAATGACTTGCTTGATGGTTAAGCCATATTTGTTGGCAAATTCGAAGTCACGTTCATCGTGTGAAGGCACTGCCATCACCGCACCTGAACCGTAAGACATCAGTACGTAGTTTGCGATCCAGACAGGAACTTCTTCACCTGTGACAGGGTGTTTTACAGAAAGGCCTGTTGCCATGCCTTTCTTCTCGGCAGTCGCAAGATCCGCTTCTGCCACAGAACCCATACGGCATTCTTCGATGAATGCTTGAAGTTCAGGATTGCCTGCTTCTGATTGGAGGGCAGCTGCTTTTAGCGCCATTGGGTGTTCTGCTGCTACAGCAACATAAGTCACACCCATTAAGGTATCGGCACGTGTGGTAAATACTGTTAAACCATCTGCATAGATTTCAGGATTAGCAGAAGGGAAAGTGATTTCCATACCCTGCGAGCGACCAATCCAGTTACGTTGCATGGTCAAGACTTGTTGTGGCCAGCCGTCTTTCAGCGTTTCAAGATCGTCCAGTAATTCTTGCGCATAATCAGTGATGCGGAAGTAGTACATTGGAATATCACGTTTTTCAACCAATGCACCTGAACGCCAGCCGCGACCATTTTCAACCTGTTCATTGGCAAGAACTGTTTGGTCTACTGGGTCCCAGTTGACTGTAGAAAGTTTACGGTAGATCAGGCCTTTTTTATAAAGCTGAACGAATAGCCATTGTTCCCAGCGATAGTATTCTGGTGTGCAGGTTGCGAATTCACGATCCCAATCTACAGACAGGCCAAGTTTCTTCAACTGATTACGCATGTAATCAATATTTTCGAAAGTCCATTTTGCAGGAGCGACCTGGTGTGCAATTGCAGCGTTTTCCGCAGGAAGACCGAAAGCATCCCAACCCATGGGTTGTAATACAGTTTCACCTTTTAAACGGTGAAAGCGGCTGATCACGTCACCAATGGTATAGTTACGCACATGACCCATATGCAGTTTGCCACTTGGGTAAGGGAACATCGAGAGGATATAACGACGTGGACCTTCTACAGTGTCGGCAACTTTAAAGGCTTTGCGAGATTCCCAGTCCTGCTGGACTTGAGGTTCAATCGCACTGGCTTGATATTCTGAGTCAATGTGAGTAGTCATATACGTAATACAAGAGAACGGTTAAAAAAATATAAGGCACAGCATAGCGCAAAATGCACCTAAAAGTGAATTTTGCGTACGGGATTCTGCAGGAAAAATCTAAATTGGCAGACGAGTATGATTAGAAGGCTACACGCTCAGACTGACCACGTTGTAAAGCTTCATTGGCTTCACGCTGTTGCTGCTCATTTTCAGAAACGACAGGCACAGGTGCAGATGAGTTTGAGTTACCCGTTTCGGTCCGGTTCTCATTTTCGGTTGTTCTTGCTGGAATAGGCGCGGAATTGGTCCAGCCATAGGTTTCTACTTTGCTTTTATGCTTGGCATTTTTAGGAGGCGGGGTTTTGGTATAGTGAGTCACGCCTTTGGCATCGACCCATTTATAATATTCAATCGCTAAAGCAGAGCTGCTTGCTACACCTAAAACAAGCGTAGTGGCAAAACTTAATGCGGTCAGGAAAGATCTTTTCATGAGTAAAAGTCCTGAAAATTTCAAGCGGTTAAATAGAGTTGTTATTGTAGAGAATTTTTTGCCATAAGATGATTTTTAATTCAATTAATTTTGTGATCAATAGCGGTCTTATGTTTCAAGCTAATGCTAAAAAAGAGTAATTTTATATAAAAAGAAATTTATTTATAAACAGTTGCATTGAATTTCTTAAAAATTCATTCAATTTTTTTATATAAGACATATTAAAAATTTATAAAATTAAAGTTTTAAGTATATGAAATTTATTAATTTAAATTAAAATTTTAAAGCTAAAAATCATAGTTAAAGTCGAAATTGTCTGTAAAAGCAGCAAATTTTAGACGTATAAACAATAATAGCCTGTTTTTTAAACTTGACTTTAAAGGCTGAAAACACAAGAATGCAGCAATAGTTTTATATGCCTTAGATCGATCACCCTTCGAATAAGTGTCATGTCATGCAATGGGCAATTTTTCTAGCCGAAAAATTGAACAAAGCGAACAAAATATGTTTACCCCAACATGTTTTAGATCTTGTATTGCTCGAACAGCAGGTAGATCGGATTTTTATTCCTATTGCTTTGAAAACTATGAAATTTGTGTGCTATAACAGTGCAGACAGTTAATGAATGAACACTGCAAATGCCTCCCATTTGTGCAGTGAATAATATAGGGTGAATCACGTTGGAACTTCTATCTGGTGGTGAAATGCTCGTTCGCGCATTAGCGGATGAAGGCGTTGAACATGTTTTTGGATATCCAGGCGGCGCAGTACTGCATATTTATGATGCGCTATTTCAACAAGACAAAATTAATCATTACCTCGTACGTCACGAACAAGCTGCCGGCCATATGGCGGATGCTTACTCACGCGTAACAGGTAAAACTGGTGTTGTGCTGGTCACTTCTGGCCCAGGCGCGACAAATACCGTTACTCCAATTGCAACGGCTTATATGGATTCCATTCCAATGGTGATCCTGTCTGGTCAGGTTGCAAGCCATTTGATCGGTGAGGATGCGTTCCAAGAAACTGATATGGTCGGTATTTCTCGCCCAATCGTGAAGCACAGCTTCCAGGTTCGCCATGCCAGCGAAATTCCTTCAATTATCAAAAAAGCATTCTATATCGCGTCATCTGGCCGTCCAGGTCCAGTTGTAGTTGATATTCCTAAAGATGCAACCAACCCAGCAGAGAAATTTGCTTACGAATATCCTGAAAAAGTGAAGATGCGTTCGTATCAACCACCATACCGTGGTCACTCAGGTCAAATCCGTAAAGCGATTGATGAACTGATTCATGCGAAACGCCCAGTCATTTACTCAGGCGGCGGCGTGGTTCAGGGCAATGCTTCAGCACAATTAACTGAGCTTGCACATCTATTGGGTTACCCAGTTACCAATACCCTGATGGGTCTTGGCGCATTCCCGGGCGATGATCCACAATTCATCGGCATGTTAGGTATGCACGGTACTTACGAAGCCAACATGACCATGCACAATGCAGACGTGATTCTGTGTGTAGGCGCGCGTTTCGATGACCGTGTAACCAATAACCCGGCAAAATTCTGTCCGAATGCCAAAGTCATTCACATTGACATCGATCCGGCGACCATTTCTAAAACGATTATGGCGCACATTCCAATCGTGGGTGCAGTAGAACCTGTACTCAACGAAATGCTGAACCAGTTGAAGCAAATGAATGTGTCCAAGCCAAATCCTGAAGCAATTGCGGCATGGTGGAAACAGATTGATGAATGGCGTCAGGTTCATGGCTTGAAGTTCGATGTACCGACTGATGGTTCTATGAAGCCACAACAGGTGGTTCGTGCTCTAGACAAAGTCACCAATGGCGAAGCGATCATTACGTCTGACGTTGGTCAGCACCAGATGTTCGGCGCGTTGCACTATCGCTACAAACGTCCTCGTCAATGGATCAACTCTGGTGGTCTAGGTACCATGGGTGTGGGTCTGCCATATGCAATGGCGGCTAAGCTTGCATTCCCGGATCAGCAAGTGGTTTGTATTACTGGTGAAGCATCGATTCAGATGTGTATCCAGGAACTTTCTACCTGTAAGCAATATGGCTTGAACGTTAAAATCCTGTGCCTGAACAACCGTGCCTTAGGTATGGTGAAACAGTGGCAGGATATGAACTACGAAGGCCGTCACTCTAGCTCTTATGTAGAGTCTTTACCTGACTTTGCAAAATTGATGGAAGCTTATGGACATGTAGGTATTCAGATTGACCATGCGGACGAGCTTGAGTCTAAGCTTGAAGAAGCGATGGCGATCAATGATAAGTGCGTATTTATTAACGTAATGGTTGACCGTACAGAACACGTATATCCAATGCTGGTTGCGGGTCAATCGATGCAGGATATGTGGTTAGCAAAAGGGGAGCGCACGAAATGAGACATATTATCTCTGTACTCGTAGAAAACGAAGCAGGTGCGCTTTCTCGCTTGGTGGGTTTATTCTCACAACGCGGCTACAACATTGAAACATTGAACGTTGCGCCAACTGAAGACCCAACACTTTCACGTCTGACTTTGACCACGTATGGTGATGATCACAAGATCGAACAGATCACCAAACAGCTGAACAAGCTGGTGGAAGTGGTTAAAGTGGTGGATCTGTCTGAGGGTGCACACATTGAACGTGAGTTGATGCTGATCAAAGTGAAAGCTTTAGGCGCAACCCGTGATGAAATCAAACGTACGACCGATATTTTCCGTGGTCAGGTGGTTGACGTAACACCAACAACTTACACGATTCAAATCGCGGGTACGACTGAAAAAATCGACGGTTTTATTGATGCATTAGCAGAAAACACGATTTTGGAAGTGGTGCGTTCAGGCGTATCAGGTATCGCACGCGGCGAAAAAGTACTAACCATCTAAATTTTTTAAATTATTTCCTCATTCTAATAAGAAGGGGGCTTCAGGCAATGTGATCAAGGATCATTGCCTGATGAAACGGACACACAAGCATTTAAGCGGAGACAGCAATGCAAATTTTTTACGATAAAGACTGCGACTTATCTATTATCCAATCTAAGAAAGTAGCAATCATTGGTTATGGTTCACAAGGTCACGCACACGCGCTTAACCTTAAAGATTCTGGCGTTGACGTAACTGTTGGTCTACGCGCGAATTCTACTTCTTGGAAAAAAGCTGAAAACGCTGGTCTTAAAGTTGCTGAAGTTCCTGCTGCTGTAGCTCAAGCTGACGTAGTAATGATCTTGACTCCAGATGAGTTCCAAGCTCAACTTTACCGCGACGTGATCGAGCCAAACATCAAAGAAGGCGCGACTCTTGCATTTGCTCACGGTTTCTCTGTTCTTTACAACCAAGTTGTTCCACGTAAAGACCTAGACGTAATCATGGTTGCGCCTAAAGCTCCTGGTCACACTGTACGTTCTGAATACCAACGTGGTTCAGGGGTTCCTGACTTAATCGCGATCCACCAAGATGCTTCTGGTAATGCACGTAACGTTGCGCTTTCTTACGCTTCAGGCGTAGGTGGCGGCCGTACTGGTATCATCGAAACTTCTTTCCGTGAAGAAACTGAAACTGACCTGTTCGGTGAGCAAGCGGTTCTTTGTGGTGGTGCTGTTGAACTGGTTAAAATGGGCTTTGAAACTCTGGTTGAAGCTGGTTATGCACCTGAAATGGCTTACTTCGAATGTTTACACGAACTTAAACTGATCGTTGACTTGATGTTCGAAGGCGGTATCGCTGACATGAACTACTCAGTATCTAATAATGCTGAATACGGCGAATACGTAACTGGCGTTGAAGTAATTAACGAACAGTCTCGTGAAGCAATGCGTAATGCGCTTAAACGTATCCAATCTGGTGAATATGCGAAGATGTTCATCCAAGAAGGTGCATTGAACTATCCATCTATGACTGCTCGTCGTCGTCAAAACGCTGCACACGGTATCGAACAAACTGGTGCTAAATTGCGTGCAATGATGCCTTGGATCCAAGCAAACAAAATCGTTGATAAAGAGAAAAACTAATTTCTTGGATCATTTGATTTGAATGCGAAAATCCACTCACTAGAGTGGGTTTTTTTATATAGTCGAATAATAATTTAAATAAATATAAAAAGATAAGGTGAAAGATCGAACTGAATTTTTAATATAGAAAATCATATCTATGTTTGGACTGAAGTAGAAGTAGGTGATCAAGAGTTTGAGCAATATGCATTCGAATTAAAAAATACCAAAACTTCATGGCAGCAAATCCAAACGATTATTTATCGTGATGTATGGTGGGGGTAGTTGGCTTTCATTAAGTTTGTGGTTAGCTGTCTTAATTTTAATTTTATTGCTTGGAGCAGCTTTGTTGGTTGACTGGGGATTTGAAGATAAAATGTTATCTCAAAAAAATAAATCATATTCAAAAATGGCAACTATTTTACAAGTTGAATCCGTTGGCATGGATCAGGTATTTAATCGGTTATTAGTTGAGCATAAGTATAGTAAAGAAATTGAAAAGGTAGATGGAATAGACATAAAGCATCAGCAAGTTTGATAATGTAAGAAATGCTAAGCTCCCATAAATCAATTCATAAAACAGTCACACCTGAACCCCATACTTAATCAAAAGTATGGATAGTTATATATCATTAACTTTTAAATGCTTTGAAATAACCAAATTTTGAGTAAGAGCAAGGCAAGAGGCGGCTTCCAGATACATTTTCACCAAAGTCTTGGGCGCTATAACTGCACTATACTCGAAGCACATTCGATCCTTCTCAGGTTTTGTTCAGACTTATTTCAATAAATACCAGTACAAATAAATCATCTATTAACAGTTCAAGGATAGGTCGGATTGAAAGGTTAAAAATATAGTGCAGGAGGCGATGGCCAGCGGTGGAGCAGTGATCGCTAATGATCATGGACGTACTGATTTACAGGTGCAACATGATTGGACAGGTTGGCTGAGTAGGTTGAGATAGTGGCAAGAATTCATCTGTTAGATGTCTGAATTAAGCGATTTATAACGATTACAGAAGGATGTAGGCATTAAGAAACTAAAAAGGTGAATAGCGATTATCTCATGTGTCAATTTGAACAAGCTCTATTTTTCAGTCGTGCAAAACCTGAAATACAGGGCATAAAACAATAAGAGCTCTACAATGAAATTTCAGAATGCAAAATTAAAATTTTTAGAAATTGATTTAAAAGGCTGTATTTATCTTAATCATTTTTCACATTCAGAACGCATTGCAGCTTTTTTTAAAATCATTAGCCGGTTGGGTAATGGCGTATTCTGGTATTTGATGCTCATTACCGTCTGGCTGATTCAGGGCCTGATGTATACCTTACAGATAGTTTATCTGGTGTTTGGCAGTATGGTCGGAACCCTGATTTATAAACTTTTAAAAACCAAGACAGTACGTCCACGTCCTTATCAGGTGCATCAGGTGATTCGGCTCTGTGAGCATCCGCTGGATCATTTTAGTTTTCCTTCGGGACATACCTTGCATGCAGTGATGGTGACCATCGTGCTGGGTTATATCATGCCTTTCTTGCTGTTTTTAATGCTGCCATTTGCCATTCTGGTCGCGATCTCCCGAATGGTTTTAGGCTTGCATTATCCAAGTGATGTGGCGGTAGGAGCCATATTGGGTGCGCTGGTAGCCACCATGATTGTATTTACGGCACCTTTTTTTAATATCGTGTTGTAAAAAATCACGAGATGATCTGGCAAAGGCTCGCAGAATTTTGCAAATTTGCTAAAGTACTACATCACAGTAAATAGGCTTAGGAATAGATATGGGTTTACGTTGGACAGATACCCTCGATATCGCGATTGAATTGTATGAAGCGCATCCAGACGTGGATCCGCAATGGGTTCGCTTTACCGACCTGCATGCCTGGGTATGTGCGCTTCCTGATTTTGAAGACGATCCAACCAAATCAACCGAAGGGCTTCTGGAAGCCATTCAAATGGCATGGATTGACGAAGCACGTTAATTGCCAGTTGAAAAAAGCAATTTTTTTACAGTTTAAAGGCAGAAAAAAGTCCATTATTCGGTATAATGCGGCAAATTTTCATGTCAACAATTGACTTAAGGAGCCAATCATGGCTATTGAACGTACATTATCTATCGTAAAACCAGACGCAGTTGCTAAAAACCACATCGGTGACATCTTTGCTCGTTTCGAAAAAGCAGGTCTTAAAATCGTTGCGACTAAAATGAAACACCTGACTCAAGCTGAAGCTGAAGGCTTCTACGCTGAGCACAAAGAACGTGGTTTCTTCGGTGACCTAGTTGCATTCATGACTTCTGGTCCAGTTGTTGTTTCAGTTCTTGAAGGCGAAAACGCAGTTCTTGCTCACCGTGACATCCTTGGCGCGACTAACCCTAAAGAAGCTGCTCCTGGTACAATCCGTGCAGACTTCGCTGTAAGCATCGACGAAAACGCTGCTCACGGTTCTGACTCTGTAGCATCTGCTGACCGCGAAATTAACTACTTCTTCGCGCAAACTGAGATTGCTCCACGTACTCGTTAATACGCAGTATTCAAACCAGATAAGTGTTATTATACTTATCTGGTTTTTTTATTCTCTGAATAATTCTTTGCTCAGATATTGAGCTTCTCCTTTCATCTTTAGGCATGGTTTAGGTATACACATGAGTACTGAAGTGGTCGCTACATCAGCAGTTTCTGATGCACAGCAACAATCTCCGTCCACTCCTGCACAGCAAAATTCTGTGGAAAAAGTGAACTTACTAGGCATGTCACGTCCGCAAATGGAAAAATTCTTCGAAGATATGGGCGAGAAGAAGTTCCGTGCCGGTCAGGTGATGAAATGGATTCATCAGTATTTTGTGACTGATTTTGCTGAGATGACCAATATCTCAGGCAAGCTGCGTGAAAAACTGGAAAAGATTTGTGAAATTAAAGCGCCAGAAGTGGTGCATAAAAACTATTCCAAAGACGGTACCCGTAAATGGGTGTTCCGTGTCGGTGATGGTGAAGGCTCTCTGGTTGAAACTGTCCTGATTCCGGCAGAGGATAAAACTGGTTCACGTAAGACCCTGTGTATTTCTTCACAAGTGGGCTGTGCCCTAGACTGTTCATTCTGTTCAACCGGTAAGCAAGGTTTCCAGCGTGACCTGACTCAAGCTGAAATCATTGGTCAGTTATGGATGGCCAACTACTCCTATATGGAAGAAGTGCCTGTGGCTGAGCGCGAGCGTTCAGTGACCAATGTGGTGATGATGGGCATGGGCGAGCCATTGCTGAACTATGATGCTGTATTGAACTCTATGCGCATTATGCTGGATGATTTTGCTTATGGCATGTCTAAACGCCGAGTAACGCTTTCAACATCTGGTGTCGTGCCGAAAATTGACCAGTTGGCGCAAGATATTGATGTGGCTTTGGCGATTTCATTACACGCAACCAATGACGAGCTGCGTAATGAACTGGTGCCAATCAACAAAAAATATCCGCTAGAGCAGCTTATTGCCGCTTGTCAGCGCTACATCACTAAAGATGGTAATGAAAGTGCGCGTAAGCACGTGACTATCGAATATGTAATGCTGGATGGCGTAAATGACAAACCTGAACATGCCCAGCAGATGATCAAGCTGCTTAAAGATCTGCCAAGCAAGATTAACCTGATTCCATTTAACCCGTTCCCGCATGCGCCATATGGCCGTTCAAGCCGTAACCGGATTATTTCTTTCCAAAAAACTTTGTCTGATGCCGGTTTTGTGTGTACGATTCGTCAGACACGTGGTGATGATATCGACGCTGCGTGTGGACAACTGGTAGGACAAGTTGCTGACCGTACCCGTCGTGCGGAACAGTGGAAAAAGAAAATTGCGCAGTCCAATGAGATTATGCGCTCACAAGGATAACAAGAGGTCGCCAATTGAGTAGTCTGACATCTAAACTTGCTTTGGTTTCAGTAGTATGTGGGTCTTTGGTTTTAACTGCGTGTCAAACGCCAGATCTAGGTCAGAAGGATCCGGAAAAAGCCACCAAGGTTCGTACTCAGTTGGCGGTTGAATATCTTAAAAACGGTGATCTGGATTCAGCCAAACGTGCGCTGGATCAGGCACTGGAAACTAATCCGCGTGATTCGCAAGCCAATATGATGATGGGGGTGCTGCTTCAGCAGGAAGGCAGTAAACCTAATCTTGAAAAAGCCGAAGGTTATTTCAAGCGTGCAATTTCGGCAGATCCAAAGAATGCCCAGGCACGAAATAACTACGGCACCTATTTATATCAGCTTGAGCGCTATAAAGATGCGATTGAGCAGTTCGAAATTGCTGGCGCAACTTTAGGTTATGACCAGCGATTTCGCGCCCTTGAAAATATGGGGCGGATTTACCTGAAACAGGGTGATCTGGCGAATGCTGAAAAATCATTCAAACAGGCACTACAGGCTAATCGCGCTTCGTATATATCAATGTTAGAGTTGGCAGAAATTTTTTATCTGAACCAGCAGTTCCCGGCCGCGACTCAAATGTATGAACAGTTTGTGCGTGGCGTGGGGCAGAAAAACCAGAGTGCCCGTGCGCTCTGGATTGGCATTCGCACTGCGCGTGCCAGTGGCGATCAGTTAGGCATGCAGGTTTTGGTCAATCAATTACGTGCATTGTTCCCTGAAAGCCCGGAATACCAACGTTATTTGCAATTACAGTACAGTACTGAGGCCGTATGGAAGTAAATCCTAATTCAGATTCGAATAATTCGAGCGTAGCTCCAAACGCGTTAGGAAATGTTCAGCGTCCAGGCGAGTACTTACGCAAGATTCGTATTAATCAGCAACGTGAGCTTGAAGACGTTGCCAAAGAACTCAATATTCCAGTAAAAACCCTGAATGCCTTGGAAAAGGATGATTATAAATCCTTGCCTGAAGCGACTTTTATTAAGGGTTATTACCGCACCTATGCCAAATATCTCGGTGTCGATGCTTCTAGCCTGATTCAGCGTTTTGATGAAATTTATGCCAATGATACCGGTATGGTTGCAACGCATGCTCTGAAAGATTCTCCAATCAAGATCATGGGTAAATTGCCAGGTTCAAAGCGTGATCGTAACCGCAAATGGTTAAAGCGTGGCCTGATTGCACTGGTTGTGGTGCTGATCTTGGGTGCACTGGTCGCCATGATCCAGAACTGGTCAGAGAGCAGCGAGAATAGTGCCGAAGTTGCGGACACCTCTTCTGATGTCGAAATTTTAAATCTGGATGCCGGTGCTACCATGTCCGGTGATCAGCTCAAGCTTGATTTTAGCCGTCCGACCTCTGTGCATATTGTAGATGCAGGTGGTAACGTGCTGGCCACTGGTCGTCAGGCGTCTACTATAGAGCTGAACGGTGAAGCGCCATTCCAGATCCGACTGGATGATGCGACAGCAGTATCACTCAGTTTAAATAATGAAAGTATTGCATTGTCACCTTATACGGTTAACGGAAAAGCAGATTTCCGTTTATCACGTTAATGGTGAGCAGATAGGGCGAAATCATGATCGTAAATCCAATTCAGCGCCGTCCAACACGTAAAATCCGTGTCGGTTCTGTCTATGTCGGTGGTGATGCACCGATCACTGTTCAGTCAATGACCAATACTGAAACCTGTGATGTCGCAGCAACTGTTGCACAAATTCAGCGTTGTGTGGATGCAGGCGCGGACATCATGCGTGTCTCTGTGCCAAGTATGGAGGCAGCGGCTGCATTTGGTGAAATCCGTAAGCAAGTTGACGTACCACTGGTTGCAGATATTCACTTCGACTATAAAATTGCGCTGGCTGTTGCTGATCTGGGTGCAGACTGTCTGCGTATTAACCCGGGGAATATCGGTTCAGAAGCCAAGATTCGTGAAGTCGTGGCAGCAGCACGTCACAACGACATTTCCATGCGGATTGGTGTGAATGCCGGTTCACTGGAAAAAGATATCCAGAAAAAATATGGCGAACCAACTGGTGAAGCATTGCTGGAATCTGCGATGCGTCATATCGACATTCTGGATCGCCTGAATTTCCATGAATTCAAAGTATCGGTCAAAGCATCAAACGTGTTTTTGACGATGGATGCCTATCGTCTGCTGTCTAAACAGATTGATAATCCACTGCACTTGGGTGTGACTGAAGCGGGTGTGTATCGTACTGGTTCAGTGAAATCAGCGATTGCTTTGGGTGGTCTGCTGATGGAAGGTATTGGCGATACCATGCGTATTTCTCTGGCAGCTGAGCCTGAAGAAGAAATCAAGATTGGTTTTGATATCCTGAAATCGCTGGGTCTTCGTTCTAACGGAATTAATTTCATTGCCTGCCCAAGCTGTTCACGTCAGGAATTTAACGTGATTAAAGTAATGCAGACCCTTGAAGAACGTCTGGAAGATGTCCGTGTTCCGATGGATGTGTCTGTAATTGGCTGTAAAGTGAATGGCCCGGGCGAGGCCAAAGAAGCCGATATCGGTGTAGTAGGTGCAAGTCCGCGCTCACTGGTGTATCGTAATGGTGAAAAGAGCCATTTAATCGATACCAATCAACTGGTTGATGAAATCGAATCAATGGTTCGTCAACGTGTTTCCGAGCTTGAAGAAGCCAAATCAAAAGAAATTATTCGCACAAGTTTTTCTGAGTAGATCATGAGTTCAATCGTCGCAATCAAAGGTTTTAATGACATTCTCCCAACGCAAACCCCAGCTTGGAGACGTCTTGAACAGCATCTGTCAGGTCTGATGGATGCCTATGGCTATCAACAGATTCGTTTGCCGATAGTTGAACAGACCAATCTGTTCAAACGTTCGATCGGTGATGCCACAGATATCGTTGAAAAAGAAATGTACACCTTCCTGGACAAAGGTAATCCGCCTGAGTCTCTGACTTTACGTCCTGAAGGAACAGCGGGCTGTGTACGTGCGATGCTGGAACATAACCTGCTTCGTGGTGCAACACCGAAAGTGTGGTATATCGGACCGATGTTCCGTTATGAAAAACCGCAAAAAGGCCGTTATCGTCAGTTCCACCAGTTTGGCGTGGAAACCTTTGGTGTGGCAACGCCTGATCAGGATGCAGAATTGATTCTGATGACAGCACGTCTTTGGAAACGTATGGGCGTTGCTGACAAAGTTCAACTCGAACTGAATACATTGGGCGAGTCTGATGAACGTGCAGCGTATCGTGCGGCGCTGGTAGACTTCCTACAAGCGCATAAAGCGGATCTGGATGAAGATTCTCAACGTCGTCTGACGACTAATCCGCTGCGTATTCTGGATTCCAAAGATGCCAAAACTCAAAGCATCCTAGAAAATGCACCAA
Organism: Acinetobacter sp. YH16031; assembly: GCF_013417335.1. Taxonomy (NCBI): domain Bacteria; kingdom Pseudomonadati; phylum Pseudomonadota; class Gammaproteobacteria; order Moraxellales; family Moraxellaceae; genus Acinetobacter; species Acinetobacter sp. YH16031. Next base: position 63,694 of record NZ_VPED01000001.1, on the reverse strand, counting down.
AACTTCACGACTTTATGGGTGAAGAAACACTGGCGCACTTTAACCAGTTACAACAGTATTTGTCAGATGCCGGTATCAGCTTTGTCATCAATCAGAAACTGGTACGTGGTCTGGACTACTACAACAAAACCGTATTTGAATGGACCACTACTCACTTAGGTTCGCAAGGTACTGTGTGTGCCGGTGGTCGTTATGACGGCTTAGTCGGTCAATTGAAAGGCAGGGCAGATCAATCTGTGCCTGCAGTTGGTTTCGCGATGGGGATGGAGCGTTTATTGCTTCTACTGGAACAGGTTGAAGACAATACGCCAGTACGTGATTGCGAAGTATTCCTGGTTGCCGATCCTGCTTCTCAAGGTAAAGCACTAGTGCTAGCTGAACAGATTCGTGATCAATTGGAAGCTGCAGGCAGTAATATTCGTCTGAAAGTCGGCTCTCAGGGTTCAATGAAATCGCAAATGAAAAAAGCCGATCAGGCCGGTGCTTTATATGCAGCCATTATCGGTGAGCGTGAGCTGGAAGCACAAAGCTTTACGGTGAAAGAGCTGGCGACTGCAGAGCAATCTACTGTGCCATTTGCTGACTTTGTCGCATTTTTCAGTACTAAAATTTCTTCAAAATAATCGATAAAACATTAGGAAAAAGGTAATCGCATGAGCGCAATGACTGATGATGAACAACTTGAAAGTTTAAAATCCTTCACGAAGAAGTATGGTTCTTCGATCATTATCGGGATTCTGGTTGCGCTGATTGCCTTTTTCGGATGGGAATATTGGCAGAAGAAAAACCTGGCGGAATCGCAAATGCAGACTGCCAAGGTTCAGCAACTGATGGATGAAGCACAGGCTGCAGATGGTGATGCTTTTGCCAAGCTATCTGAAACTGCAGACAAGATTGTCAAAGAAGCGCCAGATTCAGCTCAAGCGATTCAAACCCAGTTGGTCATGGCGAAACTGGCTTATGACAAGCAGGATTACGCTGCCGCTGAGAAAGCATTACAAAAAGTTGAAAACTCTAAAGTTGATGATAAAGGCCTGGTTCAGGTCGTTAAATTGCGTCTGGCTTATGCACAATTAGCACAGAAAAAATATGATGCAGCCCTGAAAACTTTGGATGCAGTGACTGAACCTGCATTTAAAGCAACCGCCGATGAAGCACGTGGCGATATCTATGTTGCCAAAAATGATATTGAAAATGCCAAAAAAGTATATCAAAGTGCATGGGATGCTTTGATTGAACGTAAAGAAGAACGTCAAATTTTACAAATTAAGCTCGAAAGCGTAGGCGTGTTGGTCGATGACCCGGAAATCGAACGCCCAATTATAGAAACACAAGTGGAAGAAGCTGAATGAACAGAACATATAAAATCACCTGTGCTTTAACTGTTTTAACTCTTGCACTCGCTGGCTGTGCGGGTAAGACCAATAAAGTACCAGAAGTAAAACCGAATCCACTTCCAAAAATCAGTCAGACTAAAACACTTGTTCCTGTATTTTCGACCAGTGTTTCTTCAACAGAGAAGGCTGATCCGCTACGTTTACGTCTGGATGCGGATAACGGAGTCGTATTTGCGATCGACCCTAAGGGTGAAGTCACTGCTTTTAATGGCAAGCAGCGCCTGTGGCAGAAAAAAGTCAGCAAAGATACGTTAAGCTCTGGCGTTGAAGCCGCTGATGGGATCGTGGTGGTTGGCAGCAACAAAGGCCAACTGATCGCACTGGATCAGCAGACTGGCGAACAACGCTGGACTGCACAATTGACTGGTGCCATCTTGGCGCCTTCTTTGATTCATGCAGGTCGCGTAATTACTGTCACTAATGACGGTACTGTATATGCTCACGAAGTGGCCTCAGGCGCCCAGGTCTGGACCTATGATTTACCGAATGTCCAGTTTAGCCTGCGTGGCATGGCGGCTCCGGTGCCTTTAGACGCGCGTAACGTATTGATTGCGACTTCAAATGCTTATATCTATGCAATTGATGCCTTAAGTGGTGTGCCTAAATTGCAGCGCCGTGTTGCGATCTCGGATGGCCGTTCGGACATTCAGCGTTTGATCGATATCGATGGTGATCCTGTTGTAGCAGGTCAATTTATTGTGACCACCAGCTATCAAGGTCAAGTGACTGTATTTGATCTGGCTTCACAACAGGTGATCTGGAGTGAAGATGCCAGCAGCATCCAGCGACCGGAAGTGGTTGGCAATGGCGTATTCGTTGCCCAAACTGATGGTAAAATTAGCGCGTATGAAATTACCACTGGCCAGCCTTTATGGGAAAATGACCAGTTGTTGAATCGTCAGCTGAGCAATCCGGTAATGCTCGGAACTGAGCTTATCGTAGGTGATCTGGACGGGGTATTGCACCTATTAGATCCATCAACAGGGCAGATTATTGGTCGTGCCAAAACTTCTGGTGAAGTGCGGCATTTACGCGTAATTGACAACCAGCTCTATGTTTCTACACGCAAGGGTGCATTAAGCATCTGGCAGAATCGTTAATTTTTGTTTGGCTTATGCTAAAATAAGCCAACCGTATTTTTTACGCGGGGTGATTGAATGTTCAATGCCCCGTGTTTTTATTTATTTTAGGCTTTAATCCTATTCCCTTTTTCTTCCAAAACTTTCTGATGTTCAGGCCATTTTTAGACAGCCTGATATTGAATAAAGGTTAATCTATGAAACCCGTAATTGCGCTCATTGGTCGTCCGAACGTCGGAAAATCAACTCTGTTTAACCAGATAACCAAGAGCCGTGACGCATTGGTGGCAGACTTTGCTGGTCTGACACGCGACCGTAAATATGGCGATGCGATCTATCAAAACAAATCTTTCATTGTCGTGGATACTGGCGGTATCGGTGAAAATGAAGGCGGTATTGACTCCTATATGGCCGAGCAGTCTAAAACTGCGATCCATGAAGCTGACATGATCATTTTTGTGGTCGATGCACGTGCCGGACTGCTGGCATCTGATGAACAGATCGCTCGTGAATTGCGTACTTTGAGCAAGAAAGTTTTCCTTGTAGCTAACAAGGTTGATGGCGTGCATGCTGAAGCTGCTCTGGTCGAGTTTTATAAACTTGGTATGGGCGAGCCTATGCAAGTGGCTGCTAGCCACGGCCGTGGCGTACAGCAAATGCTAGAAGAAGTACTTGAAGATGTGCCTGAAGATGAAAGTCCAGAAGAGCATGACAAGAATACTGGTCTACGTCTCGCAATTATTGGTCGTCCAAACGTAGGTAAATCGACATTAGTAAACCGTCTATTGGGTGAAGAGCGTGTTGTGGCGTTTGACCAGCCAGGAACAACGCGTGACTCGATCTATATTCCTTTTGAGCGTGATGGTCGTCAATACACCCTGATTGATACCGCTGGGGTACGCCGTAAAGGTAAAGTTGATGAAATGATTGAGAAATTCTCAATCGTGAAAACCTTGCAGGCGATGAAAGATGCGCACGTAGTGGTGATCGTGGTGGATGCACGTGAAGGCATTGTGGAGCAGGACTTGCATCTGATCGGTTATGCACTGGAAGCTGGCCGTGCCATGGTGATTGCGATCAATAAATGGGACAATATGTCTGAATATGATCGTAAACAATGTAAGCTCGATGTAGAGCGTCGTTTTGACTTTATTCCTTGGGCGAAAATCCACCTGATTTCTGCGCTACACGGTACAGGGGTCGGTGAGATGTATCCGTCGATTCACCGTGCTTATGATTCTTCACATCTGAAAGTATCACCAGCGAAGCTGACCCAGATCCTGAATGATGCCACTGAAGCGCACCAACCGCCTACTGTACAAGGTCGTCGCATCAAGATGCGTTATGCGCATATGGGCGGACAGAATCCACCGACTATCGTGGTTCATGGTAATAAGGTAGATAAGACACCTGCGGACTATCGCCGTTACTTGGAAAACGTATTCCGTAAAGTGTACAAACTTGAAGGTACACCAGTAAAAATTGAATTTAAAACCTCAGAAAACCCATTTGAAGGTCGCAAGTCACAGCTGGATGAACGTACTGCTGCGCGTCGCCGTCGTTATGTACAGAAATTCAAGAAAGCCGAGAAAAAATTTAAACGTGGTTAATTGCCATAGTTAAATAAAAAAGCCTGCGAAAGCAGGCTTTTTTATTTATTCATTTTTTAGATTGAGCATTTTTTTGCTTTTTGATAAATACGGATATTTTCAAGATTAGCTAAAGCTACGTCAGCATCGGCTTGAGAAGCAGCAATATTATTTTGATTATTATTACCATTAAAAGCATTGGTAATTTCAGTTGCGCGCGCAACTGTTTGTGATTGACCTGCAAAAGCAGATAGTGCACCACTTGCAATACCTGCCAATTTAGAAACAGGATTATTGGCTTGAGCATTCGCCTGGTTGAGTGCATTTTGACTTGCTTCTAAGGTACGTTCAAAACTGCGCGCTTCTACTGCCAAATCTGTACAATCTAAACCTTTTAAGTATGTTGTTGAGTAGACACCGTTATTTTGATTTGAAGCATTATTATAATTAGAAGCATAAGCACGATCTGCACGTGCAACAGCAGCATTCGCCTGTGCACGGCTACGCTCCATATTTGCTTCAGCCTGATCCATGATTGCGCCGTTTCTAGCTCCCATAACTGCAGTAGCAGCTTCTAGCCAGGAGCCAGCTTGTGTTGAAAATGATAGTGCAGCAATTGTCGTACTGAGTATGATTCGCTTAAACTTATGACCCTCTGTTTTTCTATGTATAAAATTGTAGTTGGATTGTAACTATTTTTTATTCGATTAAAAATAGCTTGAAAGCTCAATTATTTATTTTGATTTACAGTATATTTTATTGTTTTATTTAAGTTTTACTAAAATATATTTTAAGATATTACCTATAGTTTGTCAGAGAGGCAATCAGGTTGATTTATACTGAAGGCCTTAAAAGTAACATTTTTTATAAGGGCGACTATTTTTGAAGTCTATTATTCATATTGATTGGATCGCGCTGGCACCACGACTTAGACATTTACAAGACTTAGATCGGAAAACCTATATTCAGCAGCGTAAACAACTAATTTATAACTATCGTAATCAGTTGCTAGCTGCACATTTAGGTTGTGTTATTGACCAGCAGGACTTTACTACAACCGAATACGGCAAACCCTATCTTCCAGCCCATCCAGACTTTGGCTTTAATCATACGCATAGCCAGAATTTTTATGCATTAGCAACAAGCAAACATATTCAGAATTTGGGAATTGACATTGAAGAACTTAATCGAAATGTACGTTTTGAAGCCTTAGCCCAACACGCTTTTCATCCTGAAGAGCTGAGACAGTGGCAGGCATTAGATTATGATCCTGAATACTGGTTTAAAGTCTGGACCACCAAAGAGGCGGTCCTAAAAGCCTCAGGACTTGGAATCCGGATGAACCTCAATGAGCTGAATACCCAAATTCATCCACATCAGGATGGGGGACGTTGTGAACATCCAGAAATCGGAATTTATGCTTATCAAAATTATATTTTAGCGGGCTGCATGCTCACTGTGGCCTGGCAAAGTGAGCATTCCTGTAAAGGTCTAAGATTTCCAATGATCCAGATTCATCAAGCTGTTTGAAGGTAGATTAAGCCCCAAAGATTTCTTATTGTTTGGCAATCATTAAATTACTCAGTCGGTTAACGAACTGTGGGCTCATTCGAGATAAGTGAAATAAAAACTTGCTCTTGAATCCGACCGGATGATGTGTCACTTGCCAGATCGAATCTTTTAGTTGTGCTAATTTAAAAATATCTTGTGCAACATCCTCAGCTTTTAAATGCACGCCCATTTTTTTGATACTTTCAGCCTGCATATCTTTCACCATTGCAGTGCTAACAAAAAGCGGCATCACATCAAATACCCGAATGCCATATTTTTGCCATTCAATATCTAAGCCTTCAGTCAAACCTCGAACCGCAAATTTGCTGGTTGCATAGGAAGCCAGATCCGCTTGGCCATAAATCGCCGATGCTGAAGACAGGTTAATGACCCGAGCAAAGGAAGCCTGCTTTAAATAGGGCAAAGCAGCATGACAGCCATTCAGGACGCCTTTGATATTCACGTCAAGGGTGCGATGGTGATCGGTAATATTGGTTTCTTCAAAAGGACCGGAATATAAAATTCCGGCATTATTTACTAGAATATTGATTTCACTGGCCCAAGATGCGAATTCAGATAGAGCAGTTTCCCATGACGCATAATCGGTTACATCCAGAAAACCGGCTTTGGCATGATCACCGAGTTGCTGGGCCAATTGTTCTGCCTGTTCAAGATTAATATCATAAATTCCGACTTTATAACCTTGCTGGTAAAATAGCTTGGCTGTCGCGGCACCAATTCCTTGTGCTGCACCACTAATCAATATACTGTGCATGTGCTTGATCTCCTTATTGTCTTTTTTTCTTGAGCATAGCAAGAAACAGGCAAAATAATGCGGCTATTTGGTAAAGAAGAGGTTTTAAGGTGGAACAATTACTCCAAGTCATGCGTGAGTTACGTGAAAAATGTCCATGGGATCAGCAGCAGACCCCCGAATCTCTGACCAAGTATGCGATTGAGGAAGCCTATGAGGTTGAAGCAGCGGTGCGCTCTGGCCAAGCTGAAGAGGTTCGGGATGAGTTAGGCGATCTGCTGTTACAAGTCGTATTTCAGTCACAAATGTATAGCGAGCAGGGCGCTTTTGATTTTCAGGATGTGGTGCAGGCGATTACCGATAAGCTGATTCGTCGTCATCCGCATGTATTTCAGGCTGAACAGTTTGCACAGCTGAGTCCTGAAGATGTCTCGGTGCTCTGGAAAGAAATCAAACAGAAAGAAAAACAGGGTAAGCCACGTTCACGTTTGGATGAGGTTAAGCATGCACCCGCACTGCAACAGGCGGATGAGATCCAGAAAAATGTCGCCAAAATCGGCTTTGACTTTCCAGATGTCGCGGGTGCCTATGGCAAGCTGGAAGAAGAACTGGCTGAACTCAAAGAAGCCGTTGCTGGACAAAATTCCGATGAAATACTCGAAGAATTTGGAGACTGCTTATTTTCACTGGTGAATGTTGGTCGTAAACTTGGTGTCTCAAGCGAGATGGCATTATTGGGCACGATCCATAAATTCCGGACTCGCTTTGCCCTGATGGAAGATCGGGCAGAACAACAGCAACTCAATCTGGAAAGCCTGTCATTGGCTGAATTGGATCAGCTCTGGGAACAGGCCAAATTAGAATTAAAACAAAGAGCCGCTCATGAACAAAGTACAACATCGCATAGGTCCAGCATGGATTAATACTGTCCTGCTAGGCATTTGGCTGGCCTATACTTCAATTGGAACAGTACATGCAACTGCAACCGATTATGCAGAATGGAAAGTACGTCAGCAGCAGCATGATGCACGCCTGAAGAAGAAAATTGCTGCTGCTACCCCCGTTTCTGAAAACAATCATTATCTGGCTAAACCTGCATTATCCGCCTCTTCAGCTGCTGATAAAATCAGTCTGAATCAGGCCAGTATTGAGCAGTTACAGCAGTTAAATGGCATCGGGCAGAAGAAAGCGGAAGCGATCATTGAATACCGGCAGAAAAACGGTAAATTTAAAACAATTGAAGATATTCAACAGGTCAAAGGAATCGGACCGGCCTTATTTGCCAAAAACAAGGATAAGCTGGCTTTGTAACCCTGCTGAATTTATTGTAAATAAGCCATCCATCTGAACCATGAGAATGACATAATCAAATTGCCCTTTAGCGGTGTAAGCGATATGATTAGCGTCATCTTAGAATTTTACGTTCAGACGTAGGAGACAGCGTCTTTTGCAAACTTTGCGCGCGTCAAAATGTGGTTTATCAACCGCTCAATTACCTTCTTATATTCTCGATGTGATTGATGCCTTAACCAAGGCAGGCTATGAAGCTTATATCGTAGGTGGTGGTGTCCGGGATCTGATGCTGGGTTTAAATCCCAAAGATTTCGATGCAGTGACCAATGCTACACCAGCTCAGGTTAAAGAAGTGTTCGGACGGCGTTGTCGGATTATCGGACGACGTTTCGAGCTGGCGCATGTCTATTCGGGCCGTGAACTGGTTGAAGTGGCAACTTTCCGTGCGCCTCCTAAAAAAGCGGTGACCTCTGCAGCAGGGATGATTCTGCGCGATAATAACTGGGGCACCATTGAGCAGGATTTTGCTCGTCGAGATTTTTCAATCAATGCCATGTATTACCAGCCACGCAAAGGTATCGTGCTGGATTTTTGCAATGCAGTAGAGGATATTAAACATAAAACCCTGCGTTTACTGGGTGATCCGACTTTAAGATTTGAGGAAGATCCGGTTCGGATGCTGCGAACTTTACGTTTTGCAGCCAAACTCAATTTCAGTATTGATGAAGCCATTCTGGATATTTTCACTCCGGAAATGACCCAGCTTCTACGTGATGTGTCTCCACACCGTCTCTATGATGAATCGCAAAAGCTGTTCACTATGGGACATCTGAATCGTGTGATGCCAATGCTGATCGATTTTGGCATCTGGCGTCAGCTGTTTGCCGATATCAAGCCAAACATTACTGCATTTATTGAACTGGCAGCAAAAAATACCGATCAGCGTATTTCAATTGGCAAGACCATCAACCCGGCTTTCTTCTATGCGGTATTGTTGTGGCAACCGTTCCTGGAGCGCTGTGATTTCTATCTGTCCAAAGGTGTGGTGCCTGCGGAAGCACGTGCGCAGGCAGGACTGGATGTACTGAAACGTCAGGCTACCCGTACTGTGATTCCACGCTTTGCGGAAACTTTCATTCGTGAAGTCTGGGAAATGCAAACCCGCTTGCTCAATCCAAAACCGCAACAGATTGAAGCATTATCAGGTCATGCACGTTTCCGTGCCGGCTTTGACTTTTTGTTGCTGCGTGAAAAATCAGGCGATGAAACTGCACAGGGTATGGGAAGCTGGTGGGAAGCCTATCAGCAAATGGGCAGCGATGAAAAAGAGCGTGCCATTGCCCAATATAACCGTCAGCGTGCCAAGAGCCGTCGTAAGGCTTCTCAGGAAGAACATCTGGAACAGCGTCTGGCTGCACAAGATGTAGCAACCGAGATTGAACCTCTGGTGAATGAGCCGGAACCACGTAGCCGTCGTGCACGTAAAGCCAAATTTGAGAATGAGCGTAGCAAACCGGTTTCTCATGTGGCGGCCAGTGCCAGCGGTGACATTAGTGCAGACCATCCAATTACCAAGCGTAAACGGGTGCAGCGTGATTTAAGCCAGGTTATTTTTGGGCCCACACAATGACAGTGACCTATATCGGTTTAGGAAGTAACCTGGGCGATTCACGTCAGATTCTGGCTGAAGCCGTGCAAAAGCTGGCAAGTTTGGGACAGATAAAAACCTCGCATCTATATCAAAGCCCACCTATGGGGCCACAAGATCAGCCGAATTATTTTAATGCTGTCGTACAGTTAATTACGGATCTGGCACCGCTGGATCTGTTGGATCGTTTGCAAGCCTTCGAACAGGAGGCTGGGCGTGTACGTCTACGCCATTGGGGTGAACGTACCTTGGATCTGGATCTGCTCATTTACGGTGATGAACAAATTCAAAATGAACGTTTAACCGTGCCGCATGTTGGCGTGCTGGAACGTGATTTTGTATTGGTGCCATTACTGGATATTGATGCCAACTTGCAGCTGAATGGAAACACATTAAAAGATCTGGACATCGTCAAGCAATCAACCTTAACGGTTTTTGACCGCACGAATTGGGCAAATATTTAATTTTTAATTATTGGTATGTTCGAGAGAACTTCAATAATAGAGGAACATCTTCATGATCAGTCTCAGTGATTTAAGACGATATAAAGCGGAAGGACGCAAATTTTCTTGCCTGACTTGCTATGACGCCAGTATGGCCAAAGCCATGGAAATTGCTGAAGTTGACAGTATTTTGATAGGCGACTCTTTGGGTATGTCGATTCAAGGTCGTGATTCAACCTTGCCTGTGACTGTAGAAGATATGGCTTACCATACCGCAGCGGTACGCCGTGGCAATCAGCATGCACTGATTATGACTGATCTGCCATTTATGAGTTATGCCACTCTGAATGATGCATTACAAAGCTCAAAAACGGTGATGCAGGCCGGTGCACAAATGGTCAAGATGGAAGGTGGTGCCTGGCTGGCGGAAACCGTTCAGGTTCTAACCCGTAACGGGATTCCAGTCTGTGTTCACTTGGGTCTCACTCCGCAGTCGGTGCATGTCTTTGGTGGCTATAAGCTACAGGCCCGTACCCGTGAAGCGGCCGATCAACTGATTGCTGACTGTAAGGCAGTGGTTGAAGCCGGTGCAGCAGTGCTGTTGCTGGAATGTGTGCCTGCACAATTGGGTCAGGAAATTACTGAACTATTCCCGCATATTCCAGTGATTGGCATTGGAGCAGGGGCAGCCACTGATGGTCAGGTACTGGTCGTTCAAGACATGCTTGGTCTAACCTTTGGCCATACCGCGAAATTTGTACGTAACTTTATGAAAGAACAGTCTGGTGCGACTGCAATTCTGGATGCATTTAAAGCCTATCATGCGGCTGTTTTAGATGGTTCATTCCCAGCACCTGAACAAACATTCCAAGTCGAGTTGTAACATGAAAACAGAAACAACCATCCAAGGATTATCTGCTTCGCTCAATCCTGCACGTTCTGCGCGTAAAATTATTGGTTTTGTCCCGACCATGGGCAACCTGCATCAGGGGCATCTGAATCTGGTGCGTGAGGCGCGTAAACTGTGTGATGTCGTTGTTGTGAGTATTTTCGTTAATCCGATCCAGTTCGGACCTAATGAGGATTTTGATAATTATCCACGTACTTTAGAGCAGGATCAGCAGTTACTGGCAGATGTGGGTTGTGACATTGTCTTTGCCCCAACTGTAGAGCAGATGTATGGTAACAAGCCACGTCTGACCAATATCAGTGTATCTGGTATCACCAATGATCTATGTGGCTTACAGCGTCCAGGTCATTTTGATGGTGTAGCGGTCGTGGTGACCAAATTATTTAATATTGTTCAGCCTAACTATGCTTTCTTTGGTCAGAAAGATTATCAGCAACTGGCTGTGATTCGTCAGTTTGTTCAAGACCTGAATATTCCACTGGAAGTGATTGGTGTGCCGATTGCTCGTGCTGAAGATGGTCTGGCACTCAGTTCGCGTAATGGCTATCTAAGCGAGCAGGAACGTGCAACAGCACCAGTCATTTTCCAGAGTCTGAAAACTGCTGAGCAGCAGTTACATGCAGGTAAAACTTTGGAGGAAGCACTGGCAGGTATCCGTCAAACTTTGACAGATGCAGGTCTGGTAGTGGACTATATAGAAGTCCGTACACCGGAATTGCAGAAAATTGATGAATTTAATCAGGATGTCGTGATTCTGATCGCGGCGAAATTAGGAAAAACTCGTCTGATTGATAATCTGCAGATCAAATACGCAGCTGGATAAGTAAAAGGATCGTAAGGCATGAAGCGCATTTTAATTGTGACAGGACAATCTGGCTCAGGTAAATCTTCTGCATTGCAGGTACTTGAAGACTTGGGTTATTACTGTATTGATAATCTGCCTTTGGCCTTACTTCCTGAAATTGTGGCGAAGCTGGATTGTGAAAATAATCTGGAACAGTTAGCGCTTGGGGTGGATGTTCGTAGTACCCGTGCAGATTTGCAGGAATTCGACCATGTGTTTGAACAGCTGCAACAGCATGGTACGGTGGATGTCATCTATCTGACCACGCAGGATCAGGAGCTGATTGCCCGTTTTAGTGCGTCACGCCGTCCGCATCCTTTGGCTGCCCGTTTCAAGAGCCTGCATCAGTGTATTCAGGAAGAAAAAGTCCTGCTGATGCCGATCCAGCTACGTTCTACAGTGCATATCGATACCACTGATAAAAGCGTACATGATCTGAAACATACCTTGCTGTACAAGCTGGGGCAGACCGATAATCTGATTGTGATTCTGCAATCTTTTGGCTATAAGCATGGCATTCCTTTAGATGCTGACTATGTTTTTGACGTCCGTCATTTGCCGAATCCGCATTGGGAACTCGAACTGCGCAAATATTCAGGCCTCGATCAGCCGGTACAGGAATTCCTGGAAAAAAGTGATCAGGTCGAAGACATGTTCCAGGATATTTATCACTTTTTAGACAAATGGCTGCCGACCTTTGCTGAGGGTCATCGTCATTATATGACCATCTCGATTGGTTGTACTGGCGGCCAGCATCGTTCTGTTTATATTGTGGATAGACTAAAAAAAGCGCTTGAGGCAAAATGGTCTATTCAAGTCCTCCACCGAGAAATGAAGCACTGGTCATGATTGATACGACTGTTGACGTAATTAATAAACTAGGTTTACATGCGCGTGCATCAGGTAAACTCATTGAAGTTACCACCAAATTTCGTTCCAGTATCCAGATTGGCAAGTCGGACAAATTGGTTGATGCCAAAAATATTATGTCCTTGCTGATGCTTGGTGCGGGCAAAGGAACAACTTTACGCTTAGTGATTGAAGGTGCAGATGAGGAAAAGGCCTTATCTGAAATTCAGGCACTGTTTGCGGCAAAATTTTATGAGGCAGATTAATCGTGGCACGTCGACCGAGCAGTTTAACTGAAGAAGACTTTGAATCTTTAGAGGGACGCGCAAGTAAAACCGAACAGAAAAAAGCAGTTCAGCGTATGGCTGCTTTAGGCGCACAGTTGGCAGAACTGAGTGCGAAACAAATTAAAAATTTACCCGTTGAAGAACGTCTGATTGAAGCTTTGCTGGATGTCCAGCAAATCAGTTCACATGAAGCACGCCGTCGTCAATTTTCACGTATTGGTAAATTACTCCGTAATGAAAATGAAACCGTGATTCTGTCTTATCTAACTCCGAAACAGGGTTTGAAAAAGACAGCACAATTGCAGCGTTGGGTTGATCGTATCGTGAAAGATGGCGATCCAGCGATTAACGAATTTACCAAAACCTATAATGCGACAGAGCGTCATACCTTACGTCAGCATTATTTACGTGTGCATCGTGATCTAAAAAATCAGGCACCGGAAGAAGAAGTGGCAGCCTTAAAGCAAAAGCTGTTTAACTATGTGCAGCAAGTTGCCCTGATTTCAGATAATTGATTGTAATCTGAATTAAAGAAAAGCGACATTTTGTCGCTTTTTTATTCACTCTAATTAATTTTAATTTTTTATAAGAATTCAAGAATGTTCCTATAAGTCATTGTTAACTGTAAAAAAATGTAAACTTTTAATATTTTTGATTACGTAAGAAATTGGTTTTAGTGCATAAATAAATTATTTAAATCATTCAATATTTTATGATTATTAAGAATATTTAAAAAATAGAAATAAATTTAGGTCAAAGTTAATATGATTAGCGATCTATTTTTTCAGAAAGTGACAATAAGCATTTTCTATATATTTGAAAATTCAAAAGCTTTTATTTACCTAAAGATCAGAAGAAAAATGAGCTGTTTTTATCTTCCTCAGATTTCAGAACTCAGATGATATTGAAACAATTTGAAATGAATTCAGGAATTTCAAATAATTATATGTAATTTTTTATAAGAGGAATATTTTTTCAAGTAATTCTTAATATTTAAATATCAAGGTATTGAAGCTATCTATGTATCTTTAGAGAAATAAGTTAACAAATCCTTTGGTCGATAAATGAGATTTTAACGTTGAGTAAATATAGAATCTTTGTTATTGATTGTATCAATTTAGTCGGTTGTAATTTTTATTCTATATTCCATAACATCCAGAGAGGCAGACATGGAACTAAAACTGCTAGAGATCGGTCAGAATACGGAGCAGTTAAGCTCGTGCCGTATATCTCTCATTTTAGGTGTCTATACCTCTGACAATTTATTAGACACCTTCTGTAAAGTCGCGCGTAAAGTACTCGGCGTTAAGACCTGTATCATTGGATTCCATACGGAACCCTATATCTGGTACAGCTGTCCGCTCGGTTTTCGCGGTTTACACGTACCACAGAATGTGGACATACTTAAATATCTGCAAGAAACAGATATGATCGATCAAAATCATCCTGCATATGTAGAACTATCAGATCACGTGAAAAGCCTTGGTGTAGTCCATCAGCGGCTCGTAGCATTCAATTTGAAATCAGCCCAAGGACAGTCTTTGGGGCAGGTGGTTTTCTTTGATGATCAGACTGAAGTATTTGACCAGGAAGCTATTATTATCGTCCAGCAATTTGCTGAATCTTTAGTCAAGCGAGTCAAACTGAATGAAGAGCATACTGAACTAAAAGAGTTATACGAACAACAATGTGCACAAAACTTCAGTAAAACCAAATTCTTCCAGATTATTGCTCATGACCTGCGTGCACCTTTCCATGGCCTGTTAGGCTTCTCGGAAGTATTGGCGCAGGAACGTGACACTCTGGATGAATCCAGTATCCAGAGTATTTCTGATTATTTATATGATACGGCTCAATCGACGTATAACTTGTTAGAAAGTCTGTTGACCTGGGCGATGGCTGAGGGTGGACGTTTTGTTTATCATCCGATTAATTATGAATTAAAACAGTCCACTAAAATTGTCTGTGATGTACTGAAAAGTCTGGCGCTGAAAAAGAATATTGAGCTGATCGACCAGGTTCCTGAAGATATCAAGGTGCATGCTGATATTAATATGATTACTTCGGTCTTGCAGAACCTGGTATCGAATGCGCTGAAATTTACTCCAGTTGATCAGGGTGGCCAGGTGATTCTGGCTGCTGAAATGGAAGGTGAGCAAGTCAAGATTACTGTTCAGGATACTGGTCTCGGTATGACTGAAGAGCAAATGGAAAATCTGTTTAGACCTAATCTCACAGTGAGCTTAAAAGGCACAGACAATGAGAAAGGCGCAGGTCTGGGTCTGGTACTGTGTAAGCGTTTTGTAGACCTGAACCATGGACAGATTGTCGTAGATTCTAAAGAAGGCGCTGGAACCACCTTTACTGTGCATTTACCTAAAGTGACCAATGATCATCAGGCATTGGTACTTGAAGACCTGCATACTGAAAAGTCCTGAAAATCATAAATTTCTATTAAAACCGTTCCCACTCGGCGTGAACTCCTGCTATAACTAAATAAAAGTTTTGAGGGAATCACCGAGTGATGGACGCGGTACAATTGCAGAAAACCTTAAGAGCCAGTCAGTATGCAGAACAGGTATTGGCCAATCATCAAGATCTATTGAATCAGGATTATGCAATTGATCAGTTTCAGGGATCACTCGGCACTGAACAGATTCAAAATTTAATTCAGGCCAATTTATTAAATATCAGTGATGAAACCATGTGGATGCGTAGTTTACGTATTCTGCGTGCTCGCCTGATGTTCCGCTGGATCTGGCAGGATGCCAATCAACTCACCGATGTCATCACACTGACTCGAGAGCTGTCTGATTTCGCCGATGCCTGCATTTGCGCTGCCAAAGAGTTTGCCCGTATTCCTCTAGTCGCCAAATATGGCCAGCCAATTGGCTATAACGGTAAAGTTCAAGACCTCATCATCATTGCGATGGGCAAGCTGGGCGCTCAGGAACTCAACCTTTCCAGTGATATTGACCTGATTTTTGCCTTTGATGAACAGGGTGAAACAGATGGGCGCAAATGCATTGACGTTCAGCAGTTCTGTATCCTATGGGGACAAAAGTTAATCTATCTGCTAGACCATATCACCGCTGAAGGTTTTGTATTCCGCGTTGATATGCGTCTGCGACCATGGGGTGATGGTTCTGCTCTGGCCATCAGTCATGCCGCACTAGAAAAATATCTTAGCCAGCATGGGCGTGAATGGGAACGCTATGCTTGGATCAAAGCCCGCATCGTCAATCCGAGTCCAGAAGGTGATGAACTGCTGGATATGACCCGTCCTTTTGTATTCCGCAAATATGTCGATTACAGTGCTTTCGAAGCGATGCGTGAAATGAAAGCAATGATTGAGCGTGAAGTACAGCGCCGCAATATTGAAGACGATATCAAGCTTGGGGCAGGCGGGATCCGTGAGGTTGAATTTATCGTGCAGGTTTTTCAGCTGATTTATGGCGGAGCCAAGTTAGAGCTGCAAGATCGGCAATGTCTGGTCAGCCTGAATCATCTGGATGAGGCTGAACTGCTGGATGAACAGGCGGTGACTGACCTCGAAGATGCCTATTTATTCCTTCGTCGGGTAGAGCATGCTATTCAGGCGCTGCATGATCAACAAACCCAATGTTTGCCGACTGAGCCAGATTTACGTCAACGTATTGTGGATACTTTAGGCTTTGCAGACTGGTCCGCCTTTATGGAGGTGCTGGATCAAAAACGTGCCAAAGTAATTTACCAGTTTGAGCATCTGATCAAGGAAAATGGACCAGAGCCTCAAGGCAAAAGTTTTTCTCAACTCGAACAACAGCTGAATGAAGTTTTAGATGATCATGCGAAAAATCTGGTACATGAATTCTGGCATGGACATGCCTTAAAAAAACTGCCAGCCAAAGCCATTCAACGTTTAAAAACATTTTGGCCTTATCTGATAGAGGCGATTCTAGAATCAGATAAACCACAAGTTGCACTGGTTCGCCTGATGCCATTGGTTGAATCAGTCATGCGTCGTACGGTGTATCTGGTGATGCTGATTGAAAGTAAAGGTGCTTTACAGCGTTTGGTGAAAATGGCGACTGTCAGCCCCTGGATCTGTGAGGAACTTACCCATTATCCGGTATTGCTGGATGAGTTCCTGTCGATGGATTTTGAATTGCCTAAACGTCAGGATCTGGAAGATAGCCTGCGTCAGCAATTGCTCAGAATCGAAATTGATCAGGTCGAAGACCAGATGCGGGTGCTACGCCTGTTTAAAAAATCCAATGTACTTGCGGTAGCTGCCAGTGATGTGCTGGCGGAAAGCCCTTTAATGAAAGTCTCGGATGCCTTAACAGATATTGCAGAAGTCTCAGTGAATGCTGCGTTGCATCTGGCCTATCAGATTGTGGCCAAACGACATGGTTTTCCGCTGGATGCAGAAGGGCAGCGCTGCTCGATAGAACATATGGCTTTTGCCGTGATTGGCTATGGCAAAGTCGGTGGCATTGAGTTGGGCTATGGTTCGGATCTGGATCTGGTCTTCATTCATTATATGGGCGAGCAGGCTGATACGGACGGTCTCAAGCCGATTAGCGGTTTTGAGTTCGCTATGCGCGTAGCACAGAAGTTTATGTCACTGATGACTACACAAACACTGGATGGACGTGTCTATGAAGTCGATACCCGTCTACGTCCTTCTGGAGAAGCAGGGCTGCTGGTTACTAGTCTGAAAGCATTTGAGCAATATCAGTTGAAAAATGCATGGCTATGGGAGCATCAAGCCTTGGTACGCGCACGTTCCATTGCCGGAGAAGATAGCCTGAGAGAGACATTTGAAGCACTACGCTGTAAAATTCTTACCCAGAAACGCGATATCTGTCATGTACGTAGTGAAGTTCTGAAAATGCGTCAGAAAATGAAAGATCATCTAGGTTCTTCCAAAGAGCAAAAAAAAGATGGGATTTTTCATTTAAAACAAGATGCAGGTGGTATCGTTGATATCGAATTTATGGCACAGTATGCGGTGTTAGCTTGGAGTGGGACGAATAAAGATCTCGCCCATTACTCCGACAATGTAAGAATCCTTGAGGATGCCGCAAAATCAGGTTGCTTATCCAGCGACGATGCGACTGCTCTGATTCAAGCTTATCTCCGTGAACGCGCCGAGAGCCACCGCTTAGCCCTTGCAAATCAATCCATGCAAGTGTCTGCAAGCGACTGGCACGATACCCGAAAGACCGTTTGCAAGTTATGGCAAAGACTGATTGATCCAAGTGCAGTATTTGCACTGGATAGTGAATAATTGTGAAAAATTGGAGTTTGTGGCATGAATTTGGCTGATCGTGATGGTTTCATTTGGCAAGATGGACAACTAGTAGACTGGCGTGAGGCGAAAACTCACGTATTAACACATACTTTGCATTACAGCATGGGGGTGTTTGAAGGTGTCCGTGCTTATGAAACCCCGAATGGAACGGCTATTTTCCGTCTGAAAGAACACACCAAACGTTTGCTTAATTCTGCAAAAATTTATCAAATGAAAGTTCCATTTGATCACGCAGCTTTAGAACAAGCTCAAATTGATGTGGTTCGTGAAAATAAATTGGCATCTTGCTATTTACGTCCAATTATTTTTATTGGCTCTGAAAAATTGGGTATTGCCGCAACTGACAATACCATTCATGCTGTAGTTGCAGCGTGGAGCTGGGGTGCTTACCTTGGTGATGATGCGATGGCGAAAGGTATTCGTGTAAAAACTTCATCATTCACACACCATCATCCAAACGTGACCATGTGTAAGGCCAAAGCATCTGGTAACTACACATTGTCGATTCTTGCTCACCAAGAAGTGGCACATTCTGGTTATGACGAAGCAATGCTGCTTGATCCACAAGGCTATGTATGCCAAGGTTCAGGCGAGAACGTATTCCTAGTACGTGATGGCGTAATTCACACTCCAGACATCGCTGGTGGCGCATTAGACGGTATTACTCGTCAATCGATTATTACCATTGCTAAAGATCTTGGCTATGAAGTGGTAGAACGCCGTATTACTCGTGACGAATTCTATATCGCAGATGAAGCTTTCTTCACTGGTACTGCTGCTGAAGTAACACCAATCCGTGAATATGATGACCGTCAAATTGGTGAAGGGGTACGTGGTCCAATCACAACTCAAATCCAGAAAGCATACTTTGATGCAGTTCAGGGTAAAGACCCTAAATATGCACACTGGTTAACTTATGTAAAATAAGTTAAATCCATGAAAAAGGGACTCGTTTGAGTCCTTTTTTATTTTTAGTGAACTTTCCTCAGAATATTAAAACGATTAGGTTGTTAGGTAGAGAAGTCAATAAATTGCAGAAAAAATGACGACTTTCATATTTTGGAAAGCTATATATTCACTATAAAAATAAACGAATAAGCGTAACGAACAACTAAAATTAGTGTTGCTCTATATTTATCATTCAAATATGAACTTTATTTCGATCTAGTTTGCTGGAAAAATATTCAATTCTTGTGATGAAAAAATGAAGATTATATTTCTTTATGAGATTTGCGGTAAACTGTGCAGAAATGAAAAGCAATAGGCTCAGTCAGTACCAGTAATGGTATGATACTGATATTGCATAGGTGGATGATGGGTGCATGAACGCAAAGCAAAATGACCTTAAGACTCAGGGTGAACAATCACCTGAGCAAAATATTGTGATCTGTATGAAATGGGGCACAAAATATGGGTCTGAATATGTTAATCGCCTTTACAATATGGTGAAGCGGCACACAACTGTTGATTTTCAAATGGTGTGTTTAACTGACCGTACCGAAGGGATTGATCCAAATGTGCAATGCTTTCCTATTCCACCGTTAGCTTTGCCAGAAGGGGCGCCAGAACGTGGCTGGAATAAGCTCTCTACCTTTGAACCGGATCTCTACGGTTTGAAAGGCAATGCTTTATTTTTAGATCTGGATGTTATCATTGTTGATAATATCGATGAATTCTTTACACATCCAGGTGAGTTCCTGATTATCCATGACTGGAAACGACCATGGCGTATTACGGGTAATAGTTCAGTTTATCGCTTTAAGCTCGGAGCTTTTCCTGGTCTTTTGCCATATTTCCGTGAGAATTTTGACGAAATTCGTAATAAATTCCGTAATGAGCAAGCCTATTTATCTTGGTATGTAGATAAAGAAGGTAAGCAGACGTATTGGCCTGATAGTTGGTGTAAAAGTTATAAATATCACTGCCTGCAAAAAATTCCAATGGCATTCTTTAAGCCACCTGTAAAACCTGAAGGTGCAAAAATTATTATTTTCCACGGTGAAATTAACCCACCTGATGCGATTAATGGTGGTGGAGGTAAATGGTACCGGTATGTACTGCCTTCGAAATGGATTAAAGACGCTTGGCAGTAATACTGGAATTTAAAATATGAAATTAGGTATATATTTAATTAATTTAGATTCAAGTACTGAACGTTTAGCTCAAGCAACTACAGAGTTAAAAAAACATAATATTGAATTCGAAAGAATTCCAGCTGTAGATGGTCGTAAGTTACATGTACAAAGTTATGAAGGCTATGATAGTCAAAAAGCAAATGCACTTATGGGGCGTGATTTATTAGGCGCTGAAATTGGCTGTTATCTGAGTCACAAGCGTTGTGTAAGTGAATTTTTAGCATCTGATTATGATTATGTGATTGTTGTTGAAGATGATTTAGAAATTATTTCTGATCTAATGGTTACTGTAGAAAAAACTATTCAATGGCTAGAACAAAATCAAAAAGGTTGGTACCTCATGAATATTGGTAGTACCAAGCGTAAGTTGAGCAAGAAGATGCATCAAATTGAGCAGCATCAGCTTTTGAAAGCTTATTATTTCCCTGTACTAACTTTAGGGTTAGTGTGGTCGAGAGAAGGTGCACAAGCCTTCCAAAATAATTTGGTTCAAATTAATGCCCCGATTGATGTTGCATTACAAAGTTGGTTGACCGATTTAAGCAAAGGATACTCTATTTATCCTCCACTAGTTCAACCTAATGGTGCTGAAAGTGATATTGATGCTATTAAAGCCCATCCAACTGCTCCACGTCAGCGTGTGGGTAAGCGTTGGCCACGCCAAAAAAGAATGTGGGGTAATAAGCTAAAAGCATTAAAAAATAAAATCTGCTCGGCTTAAATATTGAGTAACTAATGAAAATTTTATTAATTAATTTGGATCAATCAAAAGATCGATTGCTTCAACAGCAAGCTCAGTTTAGTGATCTAGGTCTAGAGTTTGAGCGATTATCTGCGATATCAATCAATGATTTTTCAGAGGATGAGTATAAAGCGATGGCCTTTAGTGGTCAGCGTCCAATGAAACAATCAGAGTTAGCATGCTTTTTAAGTCATAAAAAAGCATGGAGTTATGTTGTTGAGCATAATGAACCATGTGTGGTTTTAGAAGATGATGCAATATTAGTTAAAGACTTTAAAAATATTTTAAATGATTTAATGAAAATTAATAAAATAGACTATGTCAATTTAGAGGTACATGGTCGAAAGAAAACCGTTGCGAAACAGCAGACGTATTCTTTAGTAAAAAATAATTATAATCTTTTTGAAATTTATATCGATCGGAGTGGGACGGGTGGTTATATTCTTTATCCATCTGGTGCAAAAATTCTTTTAGAATTCATGAATAAGCGTGCAATTGGATTATCTGATGAATTTATTCATAGTTGCTATGAATTAAAAGCATATCAAATTGAACCTGCTGCATTATTACAAAGTGACAAGTGCCTAGAATATAAAGTTCCATGTAAATATATTCATGAATCTGTGATCGCACAAGTTAAGAATAAATTGAATTTTGATTTAACAGCAAATGAAAAATCACAATTTAAAATGAGACGAATAAAGACCCAAATTAATTTAGGTCTTCGTCAATTGAAATATGTAGGTAAAGGGGTGAAAAGAGAAATTTTGGTTGATCCAAATCGATTTAATTAACCAAAAATTTTACCTTTCCATTTTGCAAACCAAGATTTTTTAGAAGCATTTGCAACACTTTCATCTTCACCAATGTGATGGCAGATTCCATTCTCAAGAAATAGGACGTAACGTTGTTGTGCACGAAGCCAACGTGAAACATGGCGCTCTTTCTTAAACTCACTAAAGCCTTTAGGCATGCTTTTCCATAACTCAATAGAGGCAAGATGAGGATTAAATGTAAAGCCGTGCCATTGATCATGCATGCTATCAAATCTGGCTAAATTGAGCGGTGAGGATTCAATAAATTTGATCTGTGATTTTTGCTCTTCAGAAAAAGGAAAATCTATCCATTTGCGAAAGCATAGTTGGGTTGCTTTAGGGTTAGATTTAATAATTTCAATATATTTTTCAAATTCAATAGGTTGGTCAAATAGCCAGTCGTCCTCACAATGGAATATGTAATCAGTTTGAACTTTAGAATACATTTCATCAACGGCTTTATGATGCCCAACCTGATTTGGAAGGTTAATAAGCAAGCCTTCGGGGCAAAGTTCTTTAAATACCAAGTTCGTTTCTTCATCACGGAAATCATTAATCGCAATAATTTGCTTAAATTTGGCTTTAGAAAGCAAACTATTTAAAGTTTGACGAAGTAGTTCAGGTCGTTTACCAATGGTGAGGCAAAGCGTGATGTTCTCAGCTATATTAATGTTTTGCATTTGGAGAATTTCCAGAAATTAAGTACTAGGTACAAACTTAAGAACCTATCTTGATAAATATATTACGCAACCGGATATCCATAAAGTTTGGATTTAAGTTTATTTATAAAGCTTTGATTTTGTGGGTAGGATACACTATTTTCGCCTATATGATGGCAGACGCCTTCTTTAAGAAATAGATTATATTTCCCTTGTGATCTAAAGAATATGGAAACATCACGCTCTTTTTTGAAATTACAAAACCCACCTGTCTTTTTCCATGTTTCAATGCGGGCAATATGAGGGTTAAAAGTATAGCCATGCCATTTTGCATGCGTATAGTCTAATCTTGCAGTTGATAGTGGTTTTGTTTCGTAGTATTTAATTTTTTTTTGTTGCTCTTCTGTAAGTATGAAGTTAGACACTTTTCTTAAGCAAACAATATTTGCATTTGGATCATTATTTAATAAATCAATATACTTATCTAATTGTAATGGCTGATCAAAGAACCAGTCATCCTCGCAATGGAAAACATAGGGTGTCTTAACTTGAGAATACATAAGATCGACAGCACGGTGATGCCCAACTTGCTCGGATTGTACGATCAAAATGCCATGAGGACATAACTCTCGAAAAACTTGACTAGTTTCTTCATCTCTAAAGTCATTAATGGCTATAATATGTTCAAATCTGAGTTGACTAAGAATGCTTTCTAGGGTTTTGCGTAATTCTTCAGGACGTTTACCAATGGTGAGGCAGAGTGTAATGTTTTCAGTGTTCAAGATTATATATCCGATGGAATATTAGAAAAAATCTAAGGATGATTTTTCTATATTTGAGAGCTGTGTAAATAATATTATTATTTGAACTGAATGAATGTGCAAGGTTCTTATTAACTTTTGTAATTCAAATTTTTATAAAAGCATAATTGATAAGATAAATTTAACAATGAGGAAATAATGATTAAGAAGCAACCTTTTTTTTATATAGTTTTACCAACATTTAATAGACCTGATTTAGTGATAAGATCAGTTTGTTCTGTCATTAAACAAGAATACCAAAATTATAAGTTAATAATTTTTAATGATGGATCTTCGCTAGATTATAAAAAGTTAGAAAATTTAATTCTTCATAATGAAAAAATAACATACATTAAAAGTAAAAATATAGGAGTAAATAAACTTAGAAATATAATATTGGATTCAATTTATAATAATAATGAAGTTACTGAATTTTCTTATTTTTTTACACTAAGTGATGATGATTATTTGTCGGAAGATGCTTTATCAATAATGTGTAAATATATTGTTGAGTATCAGTCATCTTGGTATTGTTTTAATTGTAGATCTAATTCAAATCATATATTTAAAAACACTGACTTTACTGATTTTAAAGTTATAGGATATAAAGAATTTAGTAGATATTATAAGGGAGATAAACATTTTGTTTTTAAATTAAATGATATAAAAAATATAAGATTTCCAAGCCTATATTTTAAAAATGGTTACGAACATATTTTTTATTATCAACTACCTTTTAAAATAAATATTATACCTAAAACTGTAAAAATTATAGAATACTACGATGATGGGCTTTCTCTATCTGATTTGTATGAAAAGAGCCATACTTTTAATGTTTTGCTAAAACAGATTAAATGTGCGCCAAAAACTTGGATTTTCTATAAAATGCTTATAAAGCATCTGCTTTTACCTAAGGATATTATAAAGAATCTAATATCTGAACAGAGGTATTATAAGATTAAGAAAAAACTAGGCTTAAAAATTAAGTAATTTAATTATATAAATTTTTACTTGTCTTAATTTTTCTAAACCTTTTATACCCCCACAAATACTGCTCTGGAGCAATGTTAATCATTCGCTCCATTTCCTTGTTTAAGGTATCTACAGAAAGCTGTAAGTCTTTAGATAGAATATCAATTGATAATTTAGTTACATGAATATCAAAGCCGTTTAGATCATCATGACGTAGACAACTCAAGCCAATTACAGAGCATTGGGTTTTTGCAGCCAATTTAGAGAGCAGGGTGGAAGATAGAGCATTCTGTCCATAAAAAGGTGAGTAAATACCACCACTTTCTTTGGGCACATGATCAGGAAGAATAGCAGCGAAGCCACCCTGTTTTAAATGCTTGAATAAAGCCCTTACTCCCGTTTCATCAGTCGGAACAAGGGTAGCATTTAAACGCTGCCGTGCTTCGAGCATAAACCGATCCACATCAGGATTTTTACTTGGCTTATACATGATGACCGGGCTAGTGTGTTGATTCACCCAGGCATTAAGTAACTCCCAAGTGCCAAAATGAGGAACGGCTGCCAAAGTTCCATTCGGATTTTTTAGTGCATCAGTAAAAATTTCTGGATGATGAATATTCCGGATTTGTTTTAATGCGAACTCAGGTTCAGAACCCCAAATTTTAACTGACTCGGCATAGGTCATGCATTGGCTTTGAACACTTCGTTTTGCCAGTCGTGTGCGTTCCGATGCTGACAGTTCAGGATAGGCAATCCCTAAATTAATTTCTGTAGTACGGCGAATCGATGAATTTGTAATATAGAGAAGTGATCCAACACTTTTCGCTAAATTTTGAATGAATCTTAACGGGAGTTTGGAGAAGTTCTTGAGTAATGCGTACATGGTGGACAGCTTGTCTGATTAAGATTCTTGATCAGGATTGCCTTTAAGCACCATATAAATTAAACCTACAAAAATGACAAGTGCACCTAAAATACTGCTCAGGCAGAAGTACACAATACGGTCATTGGTGTCCAGGTTAAACAGGTTGTTTGCAAGGATATAGCGCATGAACAGCCATTGTACGACTGAAAACACGATCAGCATGATGCCACGGTTACGAACAGCAGGACGCATCGCCATTGCCAAATTACCTAAAAATAGAAACTGAAGCTATTATGCCACTGTCGTGCAGGCTTCTCAATGCAATAAAAAAGCCCTGTTAGAACAGGGCTTTTTTACTCAAATCATCAAGAAATTATTCTTGAGATTCAGCTTTTGGTTTTTCACGTAAGCGAATACCCAAATCACGTAGTTGAGTAGGTTCAACTGGTGCAGGTGCTTGAGTCAATGGACATTCAGCAGTTTTGGTTTTCGGGAATGCAATCACATCACGGATTGAAGATGCACCAGTCATCAACATCACCAGACGATCCAGACCGAATGCCAAACCACCATGCGGAGGCGCACCGAATTTAAGCGCATTTAGCAAGAAGCTGAATTTCTCTTCTGCCTCTTCTTCAGAAATACCCAGCGCTTCAAAGATCGCTTTTTGCATTTCTAAAGTATAAATACGCAGTGAACCACCACCGATTTCAGTACCATTCAATACCATGTCATAAGCAACAGACAATGCTTCGCCTGGATTATTCTTCACATCTTCAACGCTTGATTTAGGAAGCGTGAACGGATGGTGAACAGAAGTCCATTTGCCATCATCAGTTTCTTCGAACATTGGGAAGTCAACTACCCAAAGCGGAGCCCATTCGCAAGTTGCAAGGTTCATATCATGACCAATTTTCACACGAAGTGCGCCCATTGCATCATTCACAACTTTGGCTTTGTCTGCACCGAAGAATACGATGTCGCCATTTTCAGCACCAACACGTTTCAACAGATCCAGCACGATTGGCTCGATGAATTTAACGATAGGTGATTGAAGACCTTCAATACCTTTCTCAAGTTCATTGACCTTGATGTAAGCCAGACCTTTCGCACCGTAAATACCAACGAATTTAGTATATTCATCGATTGCGCTACGTGGCAGTGAGCCCGCACCTGGAACGCGAAGCGCAACGATACGGCCTTTAGGATCTTTAGCAGGACCTGCGAATACTTTGAACTCGACGTCTTGCATCAAGTCTGCAACGTCAACAAGTTTCAAAGGAATACGTAAGTCTGGTTTGTCAGAAGCGTAGTCACGCATTGCTTCTGAATAAGGCATACGTTGAAATTTGTCGAATTTGATGCCAAGAAGTTCGTCGAACATCTTAATAGTCATGCCTTCCATCAAATCCATAATATCGTCATCGCTCATGAACGATGTTTCGATGTCGATTTGAGTGAATTCAGGCTGACGATCCGCACGTAAGTCTTCATCACGGAAACATTTAGCGATCTGGTAGTAACGGTCTACACCACCTACCATCAACAACTGTTTGAATAGCTGTGGTGATTGTGGAAGAGCATAGAAGCTACCATTAGATACACGGCTTGGAACTAAGTAGTCACGCGCACCTTCAGGGGTCGCACGAGTCAAGATCGGAGTTTCAACGTCTAAGAAACCGTGATCGTCTAAATAGTTACGAATCAGGTTGGTCACTTTAGAACGGAAACGTAAACGATCGATCATTTCAGGACGACGGATGTCCAGGAAACGATATTTCAAACGGATTTCTTCAGAAATGCTTGTGTTTTCGTCATTTAATGGGAATGGAGGAGTTTCAGACTGAGCAAGAACTTCAATTTCTTTACCCAATACTTCGATTTGACCACTCACCATGTTGGCATTTTCAGTACCCGCATAACGGCGACGTACACGGCCTGTAATTTTTAATACGTATTCAGAACGTGCTTTGTCTGCTGTTGCAAACGCTTCAGGTGTATCTGGGTCGATAACCACTTGAACAAGACCGTCACGGTCACGCATGTCAAGGAAGATGACACCACCGTGGTCACGGCGACGGTGTACCCAACCGCATAATGTTACGGTCTGGTCAATTTGAGCTTCGGTTAAAGAACCGCAGTAATGAGTTCGCATCATAGCGTTAAAAATCCAACTATATGGGTTAAGGAAGCGTATACGTAAACAGCGTACCGCCTTTAGCAAATGTAGGATTATGCCTCTTTGGGCATGTTGTCACAAGAACTTGAGGCAAAAACAGTATCATTTTAAAGTGAATAAGCAGGAAGTGGGAAATTTTCCTAGCCCATACGCCGATCACGATCCAAAAATAAAAATAGTAGACAGCCCAGACTAAAAGTGATTAAAAAGCCTTGGCTAAATTCATTGATAGAGCGGCCGGTAAAATAATACAGATCAGATCGCCAAGCATCATCCGGAATATAGCGCATATAGTCCCATGTCGAAAATAAACCTGTGAGCGTAGATAGACCGAATAGGCCCCAACAAAAGATGAGGATCTTGTGGCTGACGCTTAAATATTGCTGGTGAGTTTTATAGTAATGCAGACTCATCCATAGAATAAAAGGCAGAGCGAGAGCAGAAGTACCGATCTGTAAAATCCGGTGTAGGGGATAAGTTCGTCCTAAAATTTGATACTGCTGGCTGAGAATGTCATAAAAGGCAAAAGTTCGAAAATCCGCATGGGTTAGACCATCCCAAATAATATGGGTGGCTGTCCCAATCACCACTGCAATACACATAGCGCAAATAAATTTGAACGCTGAAAATAGATTATGAATATTTAAATCATGTTGTATGCCAATAAAACGATAAATCACTGGCCGGTAAATCAGGTACCAGACCGTACAAAAAATAAGACCAATCCATAAATCAGGATGAATCAGCGAAGACCATAAATGGGTGATATTAGAATTTTTATGGGTGAAAAGGCGATAAAGGTCTGGAACCATACTGCCAATTGCTAGCGCAGCAACAGGAAGCCGGTTACCGGTCAAATATGAAATAGGCGGTGCGAGTACAGCATGGGATAAAGTAAAGGGCATAAAAAATAGTGTTTTACTACAATGAAAAATATTCAAACGACATTCTAATAAAATATCTCATTGATTATCGTAAAGGATTGCAAAAGCAATGAAATGTTATATTATAACACTATTCGAAATTGCTGAATTTGAGCTTGGGTCATGTCCTTTTCTAAGAATCTAATAACACTCTCAATTTTTGCTGTAGTTACACCTACGGTATTTGCAGAACAATCATCTTCTTCTATTCCTGTGCAAACTATGGATACCATTCAGGTACAAGCTCATCCACTGGTACAGACTGCGGCAGATTTTGCAGTTGCTGATCTGATGGTGGACCAGAAAACTTTATCTGAACGTGCGACAACTATTGGTGATGCGCTGGCAGATGAACTTGGGGTGTATTCAAATCAGTATGGGACCGGAGCGAGCCGACCGGTAATTCGAGGACAAGATGGTCCACGTGTCAAAGTTTTGCAGCATGCTTCCGAAACGGCTGATGTATCCACTTTATCTCCTGACCATGCGGTAACTGTTGATCCGATTCTGGCCAAACAGGTCGAAGTGATTCGCGGCCCATCAACTTTGCTTTATAGCGCGGGAACAGTCGGTGGTCTGGTCAATGTCACTGACCAGAAAATCCCTACCCAAATGCCGGAAGATGGTCTGGAAGGGACTGTTGGACTACGTTACAACTCGGGCAGTGATGAAAAACTGGCAAGTGCAGGCGTGACTGCTGCAGTCGGTGAAAATTTTGCCCTGCGTGTCGAAGGTACCAAACATAAGGCCAATGACTATATTGCGCCTGATTATGTAGTAGAAGAACCTCATGGCGATCATTCACATTTTCACAAAGAACGTCGTGTAGGCAATACTTTTTCTGAAGGCCAGACCGTGAATATTGGTGGATCATGGATTCATGACCGTGGCTTTGTTGGTCTATCTTATAGCAACCGTCAAGACCAATATGGTTTGCCAGGGCATAGTCATGAATATCATGACTGTCATCCACATGGTAATGAATTGCACTGTGGCGGACATGGCCCAGCACCGCAACCAGATCCAAATGCAGTTGAAGAAGAACACGCACATGGTGGTCCATGGGTTGATCTGGAATCACATCGTTATGATATGCGCACTGAGTTAAATAACCCATTTGCCGGTTTTGACAAGTTGCGTGCCCATGCCAGCTTTACTGACTATGAGCACGATGAACTGGAAGAAAATGAAGTCATTAGTAACTTTAAAAGTAAAGGTTATGATGCTCGTTTAGAACTTGTGCATAAACCAGTCGCTGGTTGGGAAGGGGTCATTGGTACTCAATATAGCCAGCAAAAAATTAATCTTGCCGGTGGTACAGAGGAACATGAGGGCCATTCCCATAGTAGTGTTCTGATGGCAGATACCAAAACTGAAAAATATAGTTTATTTGGTCTTGAGCACAAACAGATCGGGGATGTGCATGTTGAACTGGGTGCACGAGTAGAACATCAAAAAATTGATGTGGATTCAACTCAAAAAAATTACTCAGATACCGGTGTTTCAGGTTCAGCAGCAGCCAATTGGGAATTTGCGCCAAACTATAAGCTTTCTGTGGTTGGCTCGCATCAGCAACGTTTGCCTTTGGCGCAAGAACTTTATGCAGATGGGGTTCACTTTGCCACCAATACTTATGAGCGTGGGAATCAGGATTTAGATTTTGAGAAATCAAATAATCTTGAATTAGGTCTGCATTATGAAGGCGATAAGCTAGACTATCATGTGCATGTCTATCACAACTGGTTTGATAACTACATTTATGGTTCAACGACTGATAGTGAAGGTAACTTCCGCTTGGTCGACTATACACAAGACAAAGCTCGATTCTATGGTACGGAAGCACAAGCTGGTTATCAGATCAATGACATGTATAAGCTCAGTGTCTTTGGTGACTATGTGCGCGGTAAAATCGAAGGCGAGAATGCCCCACGTGTACCGGCAGGTCGCTTAGGCACCAAAGTCGAAGCAGACTTTGCCGATGGCTGGTCAGGTCTGGCTGAGTATTATCATGTCTTTAATCAGGACAAGATCGCCAGTTATGAAGATGAAACCCAAGGCTACAATATGGTTAATCTTGGTCTAAGCTATGCCAATAGCATTGCTAATAAAAATGCCTATCGGGTTTATTTTAAAGCCAATAATCTGCTCGATGATCAGGTCTATTCGCATAGCTCATTCCTGTCGAATATTCCGCAAGTCGGACGTAATTTTACAGTCGGCGTACAATATGATTTCTAGGATTCAGATGAAATAACTGACCGAATCCAAGTACTGTCACTGAAATAGACTTGAAAAATCATCAGATTAAACCTAGCCTGAGTATATTGGGTTAGGTTTTTTCTTATGCGTATCTTTCAACGAATTCACAATAAACTGAACTGGTCAAACCGCCGTTATGCGGCCTTGATCATTGGTGTGCTGATGGCCAGTTATCTGGCTTCAGCAATTTATCATACTTATAAACCCTTACCTGAAGGGCTGAATTACACGGGTAAGCTGCGCCATGCACAGGTGAAATTTCTGGTCGATCAGACTTATCTGGATGCACAGGGCAAGCAACAACTGGATCATCAGATTTTTAATGAAATGCTGAAGATGGTTGAGGAAGCAAAATCCCTGATCGTGCTGGATATGTTCCTGTTTAATCAGCAAACCGGTGCCTCTAAACAGGAACATCAGGCACTCAGCAAACAGCTCACAGAGGCCTTACTTAACAAGCGATTAATGCAGCCTGAAGTGGAAATCAAATTTATTACCGATCCGATTAATTCTGTCTATGGTGGAATTACAGCGCAGCATTATCGAGAACTGCGTCAGGCAGGGGTGGATGTAATCGAAACCAATCTGACACCGTTACGTGCTTCTAATCCAAGCTGGTCAGGTTTCTGGTATCTGTGCTGTCAGGGAGTTGGCAATAATCCGGAAAAAGGCTGGTTGCCAAATCCGTTTGGTCCAGAAAAAGTGACCTTACGCAGTTATTTCGATTTGTTTAATTTCAAGGCCAATCATCGTAAAACACTGGTCGTCGATACAGATCAGGGCTGGAAAGCACTGGTCACTTCAATGAACCCCCATGATGGCAGTTCACGGCACTCCAATATTGGTCTACTGGTCTGGGGCAGAACAGCAATTGATATTCTTGCAACAGAACAGGCGGTCGGGATCATGTCTCAAGCCAATATGCCGGCTGTGATTGCAGGTGAGTTTGAAGCGGAAAAAAACCAGCCTCAAGTTCAGGTGCTGACTGAAAAAGCCATTTATGAGGGGGTTCTAAAGCTGCTTGAAACGGCGAAAGCAGATGAGCAGATTGATCTGGCCATGTTCTATCTGTCAGAACGTAAGATTGTGAAAGGGTTGATTGCAGCACATGAACGCGGAGTGAAACTTCGGATTTTACTTGATCCAAACAAAGATGCATTTGGGCGTGAAAAAAATGGCATTCCTAACCGGCAGGTGGCTTCAGAACTGCATAAAGCTGGTATTCCGGTACGTTGGTGTAATACCCAAGGCGAGCAATGTCATAATAAAATTCTGATGAAATATGGTGCCCAGCAATCTGAAATGATTTTAGGTTCCGCTAATTTCACGGCACGTAACCTAAAAAATTATAATCTGGAGACCAATCTGCGTGTGGTGGGACAACCTCAGGCGGAAGTCTTTAGCGATGCGCAGCAGTATTTCAATACGGCCTGGTCTAATTTGAATGGCCGTTCCATGAGCGTGGACTATGCTCAATATGCTGAAGAGTCATTCTGGAAATACTGGTTATACCGTTTTATGGAATGGAGTGGTTGGTCGACGTTTTGATTTTAAATCCCTCCTAACCTCCCTTTAAAAAAGGGAGGAAAGTCCCTTTTTATTAAAGAGGGATTTAGGGAGATTTCTAGTATTAGCTTTTCGATTCTGGATTCGGCGGAACCAGTTGATCCAGTTCTTTATCTGTCAGCTCATCCAGTTCAGAAATATCAGTCTTAATTTTCCATTGTGCTTCATCATCCACCGGATTTGGTAAACGTGCTTCTAGCCAGTCACATACCACATCTGGTGGAAAGTCAGCATGATTGCACTGGATGACCCAAGATAAGAAATCTTTGGCTACACCATTCATATAAGGCGGTGGAGAAACTGGAAGAAACTGAGTCGGCAGGCGCTCATTTTTAGAAATATAGTTCAGAACATGACCCAGTTCCTGTACAGTTTGCCATGCTAAAGGATGATCAACATTAATCTGAAATTTAAACCACCAGGCCTGTTTCCCATCCGAGCCATAGCTATCAATCAGTCCTTTTTGAACACTGGGTACCTTGCAAAAATATTCATATAAACGATCGAAATTTAAATCAGACACAGTATGCAACTCAAAGCATTAAAAAAAGTGATATTAGCATACGCACTTCAGCGTTCATCACGCAAGCCTGTTAAAGTCATGGAATCAATTACAAAACTTTGCAGCAGCAGGGAATTTATCCATATTTTCTGCATGGATTTTGGTTAAAATATGGTCAGAAATCTTTGGAGGACGCACTTATGAAAACATTAGCTTCAGGTGCATTGCTGGCTTCATTCCTGTTCGGTATTGCGGTGCCCGCTTGGGCGGATAATGCCTGGGTAGGCTATACAGGTGTTGATCGTTCTAAACCTCAACATCGTCTTTCATCGCGTCCTCATTATGCACCACAGCCTCCTCATTCGCAGCGGCCTTATTATCCGCAACGTCCATCCCATGGCGGCTATTATCCTCCTGCGCAGAGCCAAAGCGGGTTCAATATCCAGTATCAGGCACCGACCACGATTTACCAGAATTCCAATAGCTATAGCTGGGTCAATGGTGATCCTAATGTGGCTCGGATTGAAAGTTCGAGATATACAGTGATTACTGACTGGCAGCGTTTGGGATTACCGGCACCACCACGCGGAAGTTACTGGATTTATGAAAATGGACGTTATGTGTTGATGAATAACCGTTAAAAGAAATTCCCTCTCTTGTTAGGAGAGGTGATTAATTACCCTCTTGCGAAGCAGTGCTTCTCCCCTTTTGCAAAGGGGGACTTTTCTATGACTATGCCAACTCATCATCCTCAGGTCGTGGAGTTTTACCTTCTGGTAATGGCTTTTCGCTATGCTTGTCGCGAATAACGGATGGATAGGTCCAGGACGCATAACGGACCACCAGAATGGCAAAAGCCAAAATCAGAATCCAACCGGTAATAATAACCTGATCCATGCTGGCTTTGTGTGTATGCTGAATATCAGAAATCAGTAAACGGGTCAGGGCAGTAATCGCAATATAAATCAGGAACCGAACCGGCATATGATTGGTCTTGAAATAGATGCCGACCATGGCACCAAGTTCCAGATAGATAAACAGCAAAAGAATATCATCAATGGTGGCAAACTGTTTGACGGCCAAGATGTCAAATACGGTATGACCTGCGGACCAGATCACTATACAGCCAATAATGAACAACGCAAGATAATGGAAACTTTCTACGGCAAGATTACCAAAACGGTCGAGGAGAGTTTCTATTCTTTTCACTTTAGACTCTGATTTACTCATGTTCTCCTCCTGATTTTTCATGTGAACTAACATATGAACAGGAAAGAACTAGCAAAGATCATGCACAAAAAGAGAAAAATATAATAAAAGTGAAATTATTCGAACTTTTGCACTTTTTTTGCACTAACTTGTTATATTGTATGAGAACTACATTGAATAAATAGGAGAAAAAAATGTTGGACAAAATTCAAACAAAAATTAGTCAATTAGAAGCAGGAAAAAAATTAATTCTGGGCACGGGGATCAAGGCTGAAGAGATGCAGAAGGTACTTGAACTGTGTGAATCTTTAGAGTCGCAAGGGGGAATTAAAATAGTGAATAAGCATTTCAATCCTAAAATAACGACGCAACCAGATACGATCTTGATTGAAAAAGTATAGTGCATAAAAAGCCCTGCAGATGCAGGGCTTTTTATATGGATTCACGTCAAGATTAAGCTTGAGTCGTGAAGTAATCTTCAGAGAAATTCATCACTACTTCGCAACCAGCTTTCACTTTAGTGATACGCAGTGCAAGTTCAGGCAAGATGCGTTGCGTGAAGTAACGTGCAAGCGCAAGTTTGTTTTGGTAGAACTCGCCATCTTTGTCTTTTGCAGCATTGGCAATACGTGCAAACATATAAGAGAAGCTCAATAGGCCTACTGCGTGTAGGTAATCAACTGCTGCTGCATTCGGGAATTCTGCATTTTCGCCAGCAGCTTCAAGCACGAATTGAGTCAATGATTCGACTTCAGTAGCTGCATCTAAAGTTGCATCTTTAATGAAGTTCAGGTCTGCATCTAACTGGTTCGCAAAGTCACGGATTTCTTCGATGTATTCACCGATGTACGCACCGCCACATTTAATGGTTTTACGGCCGATTAAATCTTGTGACTGAACGCCGTTGGTTCCTTCGTAAATCTGTGAGATGCGCAGGTCACGGATACATTGTTCCATACCCCATTCACGGATATAACCATGTCCACCAAAAACCATTTGTGCATCTAGGGTTGCCTGGAATGCAGTATCCGTCAGGTAAGCTTTTGCAATTGGTGTTAACAGCGCCACACGGTCATTGGCTTTTTTCACGGCTTCAGGATCAGTCGAGAACTTGGTAATGTCCAGTTGTTGACCTACATAAACTGCAAATGCACGCGATGCTTCGTTATTCGCACGGACATTCAGCAACATACGACGTACATCACCATGTACTAAAATGCTGTCTGCCGGTTTAGCTGGTGATTGGGCACCAAGAGCACTACGACCCTGTAAACGGTCTGTCGCATATTGCGCAGCATTTTGATAAGCAAATTCTGATGCGCCTAGACCTTGGATGCCCATAGACAGACGTTCGTAGTTCATCATTACGAACATGGCTGCCAGACCTTCATTTTCTTTACCCACCAGGTAACCTTTGGCACCGTCAAAGTTCATTACACAAGTTGCAGATGCCTTGATCCCCATTTTGTGTTCGATTGAACCTGGGCCAACCGGGTTACGTTCGCCAATTGAACCGTCTTCATTGACCAGGAACTTTGGTACAATGAACAGGGAAATACCGCGAGAGCCGGCAGGCGCATCAGGTGTTTTTGCCAGCACCAGGTGAATAATGTTTTCAGCAAGATCGTGGTCACCACCCGTGATAAAGATTTTGGTACCAGTAATGCTGTACGTACCATCTTCATTACGTTCAGCTTTGGTTTTGATAATACCCAGATCAGTACCGGCATGTGGCTCAGTTAAGCACATGGTGCCTGACCATTCGCCAGAGTAGATTTTAGGAAGGTAGGTTTCTTTTTGCTCTTGAGATGCATAGCTGTTTAAAGCCATACCTGCACCCACAGAAAGAAGCGGGTAGAGCATGAAAGATGGGTTAGTTGCAAACAGCATTTCATCAGAAAGTACGGTGAGCATTTTCGGCATTTCCTGGCCGCCCCATTCTGCATCTGCACCCAGACCGATCCAGCCGCCTTCAGCATATTGTTTGAATGCTTCTTTAAAGCCAGCTGGTGTGGTGACATTGCCATTTTCATATTTTGCGCCTTCTTCATCGCCGGTACGGTTCAGAGGAAGCATGACGTTTTGCGCAAACTTCGCCATTTCTTCAAGAATGGCTTCTGCTGTGGCAGTATCCAAGTGGGCAAGATTTTCATTGGCCTGCCAGAACTGTTCTGCATTGAAAACATCATTCAGGATGAATTTCATGTCAGCAAGTGGCGCGTTATAAATTGGCATAGTATGTCACCTGTTTTATTGTTTAATTGGATTGTTTTGGCTCAGTCTAAAGCATTAAAAATCTGAATGTTAGACGACTAAAGGTTAATTCTGTAACTCTTTATAAAGAAAAAGGACTGCCTGAAGATGACCGTCCTTTTTCTTATTATGCATTTAAAACTGCATCAGCTTAGAATGCGAAATGTTCAGCATCTAAAGACATAAGCGGTTCTACACCAGTTGCAATCACGTCAACGTGTGAACGAACACGTGGCAGGATTTTCTTGAAGTAGAAGCGTGCAGTCGTCAATTTAGCATTGTAGAAGTCTGCATCAGTGGTACCTGCAGCAAGAGTCTCTTGAGCAACCAGTGCCATACGAGCCCACAGGTAAGCCAGTGTTACATAACCAGAGAAGTACAGGTAATCTACTGCAGCTGCACCCACTTCTTCAGGATTTTGCATCGCACGCATACCAATCTGCATGGTCAGGTCACCCCATTCTTTGTTCAATGCCGCAAGCGGTTCAACAAATTCTTTCATTGCAGAATTGTCTTTGTTCGCTTCCGCAAATTTGTGGATGATCTTGGTGAAGTCTTTCAACATCGCACCTTGAGTACCCAGTACTTTACGGCCTAACAGGTCAAGTGCTTGAATCTCAGTCGTACCTTCGTACAGGCAGGCAATACGTGTATCACGTACGATTTGTTCCATGCCATGCTCAGAGATAAAGCCATGACCACCGAAGACTTGAACACCATGTTTCGCAGCTTCTGAACCAGTTTCAGTCAGGAATGCTTTTGCGATTGGAGTTAATAGCGACAGGATATTGTCAGCGAACTTGCGTTCTTCTTCAGAAGTACCTTGTTCAACCACATCAGCATATTGAGCCAACAGGTAAACCAGCGCACGACCACCTTCAGCAAATGCTTTTTGAGTTAAAAGCATGTTACGTACAGCTGGGTGAACGATAATTGGATCTGCTTCTTTTTCAGGTGCCTTAGGACCAGAAAGAGAACGCATTGCCAGACGGTCTTTGGCATAAGTTAAAGCGCCTTGGAACGCCGCTTCAGATGCAGACAGACCTTGTACAGCAGTACCGATACGTGCAGTGTTCATGAACGTGAACATGCAGTTCAGACCACGGTTTTCAGGACCGATCAGGAAGCCTTTTGCGTTATCGAAGTTGATGACACAAGTTGCGTTACCATGGATCCCCATTTTGTGTTCGATTGAACCACAACGTACACCGTTACGCTCGCCAATTGAACCGTCAGCATTCAGGTTGAATTTTGGTACGATGAACAGAGAAATACCTTTAGTACCTTTAGGCGCGCCAGGAAGACGAGCAAGTACAATATGGATAATGTTCTCTGCCATGTCGTGTTCACCAGCAGAGATAAAGATTTT
Source organism: Acinetobacter sp. YH16031 (assembly GCF_013417335.1). Taxonomy (NCBI): domain Bacteria; kingdom Pseudomonadati; phylum Pseudomonadota; class Gammaproteobacteria; order Moraxellales; family Moraxellaceae; genus Acinetobacter; species Acinetobacter sp. YH16031. The sequence goes on along the minus strand of NZ_VPED01000001.1, from coordinate 26,503 downwards.
CTCGCCAGAAATTGCATAGCTACCATCAGCTTGTGGCTCAGCTTTAGTACGGATGATGCCAAGGTCAGAGCCTGCATGAGATTCAGTCAGACACATGGTACCTGTCCATTCACCTGAAACCAGTTTAGGCAGGTAAGCATCTTTTTGTTCTTGAGAACCGTGGTGTTCTAAAGTACGAACTGCACCATGAGACAGACCAGGGTACATACCCCAAGCCCAGTTCGCAGTACCCACCATTTCAGAAATAGTGATACCTAAAGAATTTGGTAAGCCTTGACCGCCGTATTGCTCTTCAGCAGAAAGAGAAGGGAAGCCTAGCTCGATGTATTTTTGGTACGCTTCTTTAAAGCCAGTCGGTGTTGTTACAACGCCGTCATTCCAGGTACAACCTTCACGGTCGCCTACTTGGTTTAGAGGAGATAATTCATTTTCACAGAAGTCAGCTGCAGCTTCTAGGTACTGATCAACCAACTCACGGCTTACGTTTTCTTGAAACGCAGGAAGTTTTGCGTAATGTTCTTCAGCATTTAATAATTCGTGTAGAACGAATTGCATGTCACGTAAGGGCGCTTTGTATTGTGGCATATCGGTTTCCTCAATACTGGTTTAGACCAGCGTTATCATCCTAAATTAATTGAAACGTGCCTTCAGTGACACGTATTGCTATGAATCTAATCGTGCAACATCTTGCCCAGCCATACAAGCTTTCAGGCGGCTTTCTTGGTGACTATAAAGTCAAAGATTAATCTGCACAGAACAGTAAACATATTGACTGCAAAGACTTTTGTAGAAATTAGCAGAACATGAATGGTCAAAAGAGGACTGAGGAGTCAGCTATAAAAAAAAGCACCCGAAGGTGCCTGAATTTGAAGGAATAAGAAACGTAGAAGAAGATCAAGATGCAGCTTTAGTCATCTTAATGGGTGCATTCGGCTGGAAGTGCACGATACATTGACCATCAATAGTTTGAGTGCCCGCTTTCACTTGAACGGCCTTGCCATGGGTTTGACCTTTACAAGCATTGGCAAATGCAGTTTGTAAAGCCTGGCGTTCTGATAAACGCTGATCATACTGTTTAACCATTTCTGCACGTTGACTATCCGTTAATGCTTCTCCACGGTTCATACCACCACGGAATTCACCACGCATTGGACGATGTTCACCGCGCATACCACGGAATTCACCACGTTGAGCTTTCATGCCTTTATAGTCAGGTTTGAAAGAAATCTTGCATTGACCATCAATGGTTTTATCGCCCGCCTTGATTTGGACTGCACTACCTGCGGCTTTACCGTCACAGGCCTGTTGAATCTGTTTATGCAATTGCATGCGTTCTGCACGAACGGCTTTGAACTGCTCACGTTGCTCTGGAGTGAGACGATACTGTTTTTGACCTTCATGATGTTTCATCATACGAGAATAATCTTTCTGCTCATTCACATTGTTAGTCGATTGACAGGCAGTCAATGCACCCATCGATAAAACAGTGGCACTGATTAAGGCGATTTTTGTCATTGCTTTCATGTTTTTACCCCATTCAAGAGCTAATTCTTTTTGATGAGTAAAGATTAAATAATAAAGATGAAGAAACAATGGAGAGTTTTTTAAGTCTGTGTTCGCTACAATAATGAATATAGAGAAGAAAAATTGAGATTTTTACTTTGAAGATTCGCCGTATTCCGATTGCATTACGTCTGTTTTTGACTGTTTTATTGACCACCCTGGTAATTACCACGGTGAGTCTGGGCGTATTGCATCTGAATATGCAACGCAATTTTACCCGCTATGTGGCGGATGTAGAAATGCAGAAGCTAGATCATGTGATCGAAAATCTGGCTGATGTCTATACGGTATATGAAGACTGGGGTAACGCCATTCAGGCGCAGATTCTGCAAATTGAAGGTGAAGCTGCACCGGATGATTATGACCGTTTATCGCGCTGGTGGTTGCGGCGTCAGTATGATATTGCCTTACAGCAGCGTTACTTTCAGGAGCAGACCTTAGCCACTGTAGCGCCTTCAAGTATGGTTGAACCAAATCTGACATCGCGTTCAGTCAATGAAGAAGAATTGCGTATTCTGGCATCTAACCTGCCTTCACAATTCCAGCCCTTTGAAGGTTTAAGATTTCCACTTAGTTCCAATCAGAACCTGTTTAGAACCGACCGTAAAGACAATAATGGCGGTCAACAGCCAGTTCAGCAGCCTACTGGCAAGAAGCAATTCATCCAGATGCCAGACCGTCTGGGTTTGAGTTCACGCCTGTCACTCTATGATGCCAAACGGCGTTTTGTAGTAGGTGAGGCGTCAGATGAGCAGATTTCCTATCGTCCGATTATGGTCGAAAACCAGGTGGTTGGTTATCTGGGCTTAAAACCGGTTTTAGACCAAGATGATGCTTTAAGTATTAATTTCTTTAGTAATCAGAAACGTTACCTATTTTTAGTTTATGGTTTAAGTATTCTAGCCAGTCTAATTGCTGCATTATTACTGGCAACTTATTTTAAAAAACCAATTCAGCGTTTGTTGAACGGTACGCGTGAATTGACTCGCGGTAATTATCAGCATCAGGTGAAAGTGAAACGTAATGATGAGCTGGGTGATCTGTCTAATGAGCTGAATCAATTGGCAGTGATTCTGGATCAGCATGAAACTTCGCGCCGTCAATGGGTAGCAGATACTTCACATGAACTGAAAACTCCGCTGGCAGTCTTGCAGGCACAGATTGAAGCGATGCAGGATGGAATCCGTAAACCGACACCAGAGCATTTTGCATCGATGTTGGCACAGGTAACCAGCCTGAAAAAACTGACTCAGGACTTGGCAGCTCTAGCGCAGGCTGATGCCCAGCAATTACAGTTTTACTATGCAACTGTAAATCCATGGGAGGTGGTGCAGCAGGAATTAATGAACTTCCAGCCTAAATTTGAACAGGCTGATCTGAAAGTGACTGTTGAAGGTGACGGTGCTGAAGTTGATCTGGATCTGGACCGTTTCAAGCAGATTGTAGCTAACCTGCTCAGCAACAGTATTCGTTATACAGAAGCCGGTGGACAGGTACATATCCATACCGAACAGAATGAGAAAGAATGGACCTTATATGTCGATGACAGTCCATTCGGTCTGACCGATGAGCAGCTGGCTCGCATTGGTGAACGTTTCTATCGTGTCGATGATTCGCGTACTCGTGCCACCGGTGGGACAGGCTTGGGTCTAGCCTTATCTTGTAAAATTACTCAGGCTATGGGTGGTAGCTTAAGCTTTGCACATTCACCATTAGGTGGTTTACGATGCAAACTAAGCTTTCCTAAACAAATGAAACCATAAAGGAAAATATATTCATGAAACATATCATGCTGGTTGAAGACGAAGTCGAACTTGCCCTGTTAGTGCGAGATTATCTAGAGGCTGCTGGTTTTGAAGTCAGCGTGTTTCATGATGGGCAAGAAGCATATAATAGTTTTACCCAGCGTAAACCGAGCCTGATGATCCTGGACTTGATGGTGCCGCGTATGGATGGTCTGACCATTTGCCGTAAAGTGCGTGAACAGTCAGACTTGCCGATCATTATGGTGACTGCGCGTACTGAAGAAATTGACCGTGTACTTGGCCTGAATATGGGCGCGGATGACTATATCTGTAAACCATTTAGTCCAAAAGAACTGGTTGCCCGTGTACAAGCCGTATTACGCCGTTTAGACCGTAAAGCTGAGCCGGAAAGCAATGATTTATTCCGTATGGATAAATCACAACAGCGTATCTGGTATCAGCAAAAAGCCTTGAACCTGACCCCGACTGAATTCCGTTTGCTGGAGCTGTTCCTAGAGCATGTCGGCCAGGTGTATTCACGAGCACAATTACTAGATCATATCAATCCAGACAGTTTTGATGTGGCAGACCGTGTGATTGATAGTCATATCAAAAATTTGCGCCGTAAAATTTCAGATGCTGCGGAAACCGGAAACCGTCATGAGTGGATTCAGGCCGTTTATGGGGTAGGATACCGTTTTGAATATCCTGAAGACTGATATTCGAATTCGTTAAAGAAAAGCGGATAGACTTCTTGGTTTGTTCGCTTTTTTATTTCTGAAAATGATCAATATAAGAGAGCCAAAATAATGAAAATCCTAATCCGGGATGAACAGTTTGAAGATATTCCAGCCATTACTGAATTGACTCGAGCGGCTTTTCAAAATGCTGACCATTCAAGTCATACTGAACAATTCATTGTAAATAGTTTGCGTAAGCATGGGCAGTTAACGATCTCTCTAGTTGCGATTGAAAATAATCACCTGGTTGGCCATGTGGCTATTTCACCTGTCACTATCTCTTCAGGTGAAACTGGCTGGTACGGTCTTGGCCCAATTTCGGTATTACCTGCAAAACAAGGACAGGGAATCGGCACTTTACTTATACGGGTAGCTTTAGATCGCCTGCAACAGTTGGGGGCTCAAGGATGTGTAGTGCTCGGTGATCCTCAATATTATGGTCGTTTCGGGTTTAAGGCTTTTCCAGAACTTTACCTAAAGGATGTTCTACCAGAATATTTTCAAGTCATTGCATTTAATGGATCTATTCCACATGGAGAAGCGGTTTACCATGAGGCGTTTAATGCGACGCAATAATCCATCAAAAAAGAACTATTTCTATTTAGAAATTATGAAGTTTTAAAATATAAATACCTTTTTACTAGCATCCATTATGAAATCAATTATTTATATTTCTTTTTATCTTAGTAGATAAAAAAATAAAAGTTTAATAATTAATAACTTAAATTTATGTATTAGTTGATTAGTTGGAGACCCGCTACAATTCGGTTTTTTATTCATCATGAGAGCGTGTCTTGGAGAGTGAAGCACCGCAACTACAGCGCCGTTTAAAGAACCGTCATATCCAGCTGATTGCTATGGGCGGGGCCATTGGAACCGGATTATTCTTGGGGTCCGCACAGATTATTCAGTCCGCAGGACCTTCCATTATTCTGGGCTATTTGATTGGTGGTTTGATTGCATTCCTGATTATGCGCCAGTTAGGTGAGATGATTGTGCATGAGCCTGTGACTGGTTCATTCAGTTATTTTGCATTTAAATACTGGGGTAAATTTCCAGGCTTTTTAACCGGCTGGAATTACTGGATTTTATATATTCTGGTCGCAATGACAGAGCTGACCGCCATTGGCAAATATATCAATTACTGGTGGCCACATATTCCAGCCTGGGTATCTGTACTCATTTTCTTTTTGGCGGTAACCCTTGCCAACCTAGCCAATGTCAAAATTTATGGTGAGTCTGAGTTCTGGCTATCGATGATTAAAGTCTTTGCCATCATTGCAATGATTATCTTTGGCATATATTTGCTCCTCACTGCTGATGCAACCTCAACTGCTTCGATCAGCAATTTATGGATTCATGGTGGATTTTTTCCGAATGGCTTTGATGGGCTGTTTTATATGCTCGCCTTTATGATGTTTGCCTTTGGCGGCATTGAGCTGATTAGTATGGCAGCGGCAGAAACCGAAAATCCTGGCAAGAACATTCCACGTGCCGTGAATCAAACTGTGATTCGGGTATTTTTATTTTATATCTGCTCGCTTGCCGTATTACTTTCACTCGTACCATGGAATCAGCTGAATTTAGGCGATTTAGATCATAGTCCATTTGTAATGATTTTCAGCCAGATGGGGATTGAATGGGCTGCACATTTACTGAATTTCATTATTTTAACTGCTTCACTTTCAGTTTGTAATAGTGGCATGTATGCCAATAGCCGTATGTTGATGGGGCTGGCTCAACAAGGGAATGCACCGCAATTATTTAAGAGCGTGAATAAACATGGTGTGCCTGTGGCTGCGGTATTGTTCTCCGCATTTCTGATCTTTGGCTGTGTGATCCTGAATTACTTTGTGCCTGAAAAAGCCTTGAGGTACCTGATTTATATCGTGGTGGCTGCGGCAGTACTGAACTGGATGATGATCAGTTTGATTCATTTGAAATTTAGACAAGCCATCAAACGAAAGGGGATTCAAACCAAATTTCCAGCAATCTTTGCGCCGTTTAGTAACTATTTTGTTTTAGCTTTTATGCTGATGATTTTATATATCATGTGGACACAAGGCTTTATGTTGTCAGTGTTGATGTTGCCTGTCTGGATTGGCTTGTTATTTGTGGTGTTTAAGTTGGTGAAGAAAGAGGCTTAAACTAGCAAATGGACTCGGATGAGTCCATTTTCATATGTATACATCTAAGCATTACTTTAATTTATGGTGAATGACTTCTTTAAACTCAGCCATAGTTTCACATTGATCAAAAATTTTAAAATATTCTAAAACAACATTTCTAGCTTGATTAGAAATACGACTAAAATGTGCTGGGTGAGGGACTCTTAGAATTAAAATCTCGTCGTTCCAAATTTTCATGCTGAATTTATCAATAGGTTCTTTTAATAACAATCGATCATTTGAAGTAAGGTGTAATTTTTCCTCTAATTTAGGGAAATTATTGTGGTACTGCCCAACAAAAAAAATAACACGTGGTTGAGTATCTTTGATTTGCTGGGATAAATTTAGAATAGACAATTCTTGAAGATACAAGAAAATATCCTTATATGTTTTATTTTTACTTAAAGTATTGAATGAGGCTTTTTTATAGTCAAATAAATAAAAATTTAGCCATTGAATAGGTTCTTGATGATTTTGAATTTTAATTTTTTAGAAATTGTAAAAAACTACTATGCTTAGGTGATTGAGAGTAAAGCTCTTGATGACGACGAACACTATTTTGAATCACAGTGTCGAAATTAATATCTTCATTTAAAAAGTTACTTAATCGACTTTGCCAACCTTTTGTTTCTTGACCAACCAGCAACACCTTATTCTTTGATGAATAAAAATTTTCATCCAAGAATGGAATAAATGGATAACTTAAATGATGTAAACATTCTTTCTGTTCTGTCGGGATTTCAATTAATTTTGATCTTAAATCAATTAATGTGCTGTGTTGGTTAATCATAGTTTGAGTGATTTTTAACATCTTAATATTATTTGATTTAATCACGTTATCTTATGATTGAACAAGATAATTGTAATGGATGAGAGGCCATTTTATAAGGTTGAAGTTCCAGACTTATTTTTCTAATGTTCGTAATAAGTCAATCCGTACTTTTTCTGCTTTCTTTAATTTCGATACTACCAGCTTATAAGAATTCTGTACTAGGTCCTCAATCAGAGGTTCATCCAGTTGATTATTTTCATAAACTGAAATCCAGTGCTGTTTATTCATATGCCAGCCTGTACAGATATAAGAATAAATATCTCGCAGCATAGCACCATGATCAGGCGCTACTTTTAAATTAATGACAGCTTTGCCTTGGAGATAGAACTGAAGCATAAAGACTTTATCTAGCACCTTGAATACCTTACAACCTTCACCGAAAGGCTGAGTCACAGTGACTTCAGGTAAACTTATCGCTATCTGTGCTGAGATTTGATGTAAGGTCATAAGTTATGAATAAACCGAAATAAAACTGTGGATAATGCTTAAATTATCCACAGTTTTTGGTCGTCTTGTGAATAAATTAAGATGAACAACTTACCATGACTTCAGGTACATCACTCGGCAATGGCCCTAGATCTTCAGGGTGTTCCAGATCTGGCTGTTTTAAATAAGGCTGACTTAATAATTTAAACAGGCGATCGACTTCAGAAAAGTCATCCCGCTCAGCCAGTTCAATGGCTTTCTGTGCCATATGATTGCGCAGGATATAGTGTGAATTGACGAGTTGCATGGCGGCATCTAATTCTCCAGTATCCTGATGTTCGCGGATCGCTTCATATTGAGTCAGGAATGCTTCAAACTGACGGCGATCCAAACAATCATCCTTGATTGCTTCATATTCATGATTCTGCAGGCGAATAAAGCTTTGCGTATAGTCGAGTTGCTCACTTTGTAAGATTCTGAGAAAAGCCATGGCGCAGTCAAAGCTGTCTTTGTGAAAACTCGGTAAGCCCATTTTCTGGTTTAGGCCATGCTTATAATGTTCCAGGAAGGTCGGTTCATAATGTTCCAGACATTGGGCCAGATCCTGTTTCCATTTTTCTTCATCATAGTTTTCAGGACATAATGAAATCAGGTTATTCAGCCACATCCACAAGTTCCAGTGGCCGATGCTTGGTTGCTGCTGATAAGTATAACGACCCTGATAATCCGAGTGGTTATTAATCCAGTTGGGACGGAAACGCTCCATAAACCCATACGGGCCAAAGTCTAGCGTTGAACCGGTAATATTCAGGTTGTCAGTGTTCATGACACCATGCGCAAATCCGACCAGCTGCCATTTGGCAATCATCACTGCCGTGCGCTGAATCACTTGGGTAGCAAATGCCAGAATAGGCTGTTCTGCTTGCAGACATTGCGGGTAATGCCATTCCATACATTTTTGTGTGAATACAGGCAATAGGTCTGGCTGATACTGATTGATCCATTCAAAATGTCCAAACCGGATATGACAGTCAGACGTCCGTAATAGCATTGCACCCGGTTCCAGTTTTTCACGCTGTACACCTTGAGCGGAAGAGGTAAAACCAACCGCATTACTGGACTCTACACCTAGTGCATTTAAGGCGTGTCCGGCTAGGTATTCCCGAATCACCGAGCGTAACACTGCACGACCATCTCCCATACGTGAATAAGGCGTTACACCAGCACCTTTTAAATGCAGGTCAATGGTCTGATGATCTTTATCCAGAATCTGAGCGATCAGTAAACCGCGTCCATCACCCAGTTGTCCTGCCCATTGTCCAAACTGATGGCCGGCATAAACCATGGCCAAAGGTTCAAATTCGGCAAAGGTTTTTTGACCACTACAGATTTCGATCCATTGTGCTTTATCTTCCTCAGACCATTGCAGTTGTTCAGCAAGCGCAGCATTAAAATGTCCCGCTTTAGCACCTTTTAAAGGCAGTGGGGGTTGATGATGATAAAGGCGAGGAGGGAGAGTTTGATATCGGGAATTAAAATACATGGCAGTTAAAATACTTAGGCAATAGAAGCAATATAACAAAGATCTCTGTTTAAAACTGTTGTAAAAGGAAAGTATAAGTAAGACGAGTAGAAATAAAAAAAGCCCCTGATTTCAGGAGCTTTTTTGAGAATTCAAATCTTATTGAGATACAGGCGCTTTTTTCAAATTACGTACTAACAGATTAAGTGTTTCACGATGATGAGAAAGACGCTGTTCGACTAATTGAAATTCAACTTTAAGTTTGTCATCCATCTGGTGAATTTTTTCTGCTACAGCCGCCTTTTTCACCTGAATTTCTTGTTCTTTGAGTTTAGCCCAGTCATTCAATGTTTGAGTAAAAGCTTCATATTCCTGAGCGATTTTACTTTTCACATTGATAATGTCTTCATTGACATTATGACCATATACCGCCAGATCCTGCTCAGCATATTTAAACTTCATTGCCAGTTCAGCTTTTTTGATATTAAAGCTTGGAATACGGCGCAGATTTTTAGCCAGGCCCAGTTTAGAGCAAGTCCAGATTAACCATTTGGTTGGATCATATTGCCACCATTTCACGCCATTACGGTAATCATACTGGAAGATGTGATGATAGTTATGATAACCCTCACCCCAAGTCGCAATCGCTAACCAGAAGTTGTCACGTGCAGTGTTTTCATCCGTATAAGGACGTGAACCCCACATATGGCACAGTGAGTTAATGAAGAAGGTGACATGATGGCTCAGGATTAAACGCACCAGACCACCCAATAATAATACACCCCAAACATCGCCTACAGCCCAGCCGATTGGCAATAGAATCGCAGCGTGTACTGCAATTACTAGAGGCACATAGTATTTGTGCTGGAACATAACGACTTTGTCGTTTTGCAGGTCTGGTGCATTTTTGTAGTTTGGTTCTGCAGCAGGATAGTCACGCAGCATCCAGCCCAGGTGCGCATACCAGAAGCCGTTATTAATTGAATATGGGTCTTTTTCCACGTCATCGACATGACGGTGATGGGTACGGTGGCCTGAACCCCAGTACAGAATACTGTTCTGCACTGCAAAGGTACCCATGATCATTAAAATGATTTTTAAAGGTAAAGTCGCTTCATAAGCACGATGTGCCCAAAGACGATGATAGCCCGCTGTAATCCCCAGGCTGCTAACGCCGAGCAAAACAAACATACTGATCCAAGCGGCAAGGCTAAAATCATGGTGATACGCATATAACGGAATCGCGATAACAGCTACAATGGGTAAAACTACCAGAGCAAACACAGCGACCCAGTTAATTGGGGCTTGAGGTAGGGGAGCATTCATCTCCAACAGCACTCCTGGAACCTGGGAAGGCATAAGAAAAAGCAGAGGCCGCTATTGTTTATTTTAACAGCGGTTAAGTCATTCATATTAGCACGCCCCCTAGGGCATCACTAGCATTATTGTACGGTTGTATTGTACTTATCGGTAACAGAATAAGTAGGATGAAAACTACCATTTTCGCGGGCTAGACAGGCTCTGATTTCCGAGTAAATCATTGAGATTTTTGAAGCTTTTAATCAAATTTATTTTCTTAAAATGAGTTAAGTGAATGTTCATTTTTTCTACTAGATTGCAGAGAAATAAATTTGTAAGCAAACCCGTAACCCAAAGTTAAACAAGATTACAGACAGGCATTCTTCTTTAAATTATTTTTCAAGGCTTAAAGAAAAATAATCTATATATAGAATCTTGCATTTTGGGTCATTTAAAGATGTTGCATCATTAACTTCGGATAATCGGTAATGAGACCCTGAATACCCCAGTCGCGTAATTCTTTGGCACGATTAACATCATTTACGGTCCAGACGCTGATGGTGAGTTCGGCAGCTTGTGTGGCCTGAATAATATCTTTGCTGGCCAGCTCATTCATCCAGCCAATCTGACAACAGCCAAGTTCCAAGGCTTGATCAATTGCCTGATATTTCACATCTGTTTCAATCAGAAGGCCACGCTTTAAACTGGAATTTTGCTGCTGCAAGGCCTGATGGATTTTAGGATCAAAGCTAGTGATCACGACTGACTGCTCATAACCCTGTAACTGCTGTTCAAGCTCAAGCGTGATTTTTTCGGCATCGGCCTGGCTCGCTACACTTTTGACTTCGACTTCAATATGATCAAAGTTATGAATCACGGTTAGGGTCTGATCCAGCATGGGAGTCGCTTCGACCTTGTTCCATTCTGACCATTTCACTGCGTGGTTATATTGACTGAGATCCTGACGGCTACATTCGTAGAGGGGTTTTTGCAAACCGGTAGTGCGTACAAAGTTATCATCATGCATGATGATCAGGGCATTATCTTTAAGCTGGCGTACGTCAAATTCGACTGCGCGAATCCCGATATCCTGAATATATTGAAAACCGCCTAGTGTATTTTCAGGGGCTTCCCCACGCGCACCGCGATGTCCGATTATGCGCATGCTGCGATAACCTGAAGAAGTGAAGATGAAAACATAATGATGAAGAGTTGTGACAGGAGTATTGCAATATTCTGCGCCTGAAACACTTTGTTGCAAATACCGTTGGCGCAGAATTTTCCGTGCAATTTAATACATTTTAGCGGATTTATTGATCAATGGTTTCGTTGATATTTTTTTGCCATAACACCTCAGAACCACCTTCAACACGTTGCAAGGTGCGTGAAGCCACAAACAGCCAGTCAGATAGGCGATTTAATAGCTGCAGGGAAGTCGCCTGAATATTCTGGTCGCGTGAGTGAACTGACATCACGCTGCGCTCTGCACGACGGCACACGGCACGGGCTTGATGAGCAAAACTGCAAACTAAAGTACCCGCAGGCAAAATAAAATCTTTCAGCATCGGCAAAGCGTCATTCATGCGATCGATGTCATTTTCCAGATAATCAATCGAGACTGGTTGAACCAGGTTAAAGCCAGGGATACACACTTCACCACCCAGATCAAACAGCCAGTGCTGGATCAGGCTTAAAGATTTATCCCAGGTCGCTTTATCCTGAATGCTGCTTGCCGCGATTTGTGCGCGTAAAACCCCAATGATGGCATTTAGCTCATCCACATCACCGAGTGCGGTAATACGCAAGTCATCTTTGGCAACGCGTGAGCCATCGCCAAGCCCTGTGGTGCCTGAATCGCCAGTGCGGGTATAGATTTTACTTAAACGGTGGCCCATATAAGTTCCTTAAATGATTAAATGCTGTCAATAAAAAGAATCATGCCATAGGCATGACATGATTCTCAAAAGTATTTGCTTGGATTTGGGCGAGTTTAATATTTAAAGGTCACACCGGCAGAAGCGAGTCGGCCTTCATCAACATAATAATTATTCCAGTTGTATTCGATCTTATGACGAACATCACCGACATTTTCTATGTTGGTAAATACTTTGACATGTGGGTTGATATTCCAGTAAGCATTTAAATCGACGGTCGCATAGCCCGGATTATGGTCTGAATCACTCCAGCTTTTTGACTTGGAACGGGCAATAAGAGAAGCACTCATCCCATAAATTTCATTTTCCAAACCTGTGGTCAGAGTGAGGGTTTGACGTGGTCGTTTAGCTAACTCAATATTCGTTTTGCTATCTTTAGCTTGTACATACGCAAAAGCAGTATCGATGAACCAATCGTCTTGTTTCCAGTTCCATGCAAGCTCGCCACCACGAAGCGTTGCTTCGCTGATGTTATTTAACTTGCCATCAACTTTTTGGATCATGTTATCCACTTCGTTTTGATACACGGAAAGTGAAATAGATGAGTTTTGAGTGAGGGCCTGGTCGAAGCCAATTTCATAAGACAGACTTTCTTCGGCTTTTAAATTTGGATTTGCAGATTCACCACTGTACAGCTCATTTAAGTTTGGTGAACGAAAAGCTGAACCAATATTCGTATAGACGCTGAGTTGAGGTGATATTGCATAACGTGCAGCCGCTTGCCCTACAGTATGAGAGCCATATTTCTCGTTATCTTCAACACGGATGCCGAGTTGAGTATTGAGTTTATCTGATTGATATTGATGCTGTGTGTAATATCCTTGAGAGGAAACATCACCTTTGTAGGCAACTCCATAAGAAAGAACATCACCATCAAGATTGCTATGCGTTGTCCCTAGTAAAATATGATGCTGATCATTTAGATTGAGTTTGGCATACAATTCTGCTTCTTGAGTAGTGCTATATGAATAATCGACCTGACCTAGATAATTCGTAGCATTTTGATCTAATTGATCGTCAAACTGGGATAAGCGAGCATTGAGTTCTAATTGTGAGCCTAGGTTAATTCGTCCTCTCAGGTTAACCATTTCATTTTCAAAATCTTGTGAAGTGAGGCTACCTGCATTGTAATCACTTGTGCCTTTATTTTGGCTGTAATCGAGAGATAAGCCATATTGGTCTTTGTGGACGCCAAATTTTGTGCTGAAACCTTTTTGGTCAAAGGAGTAATTTTCATCTTCATCATCTAGAACAGATTTTCCGTCAGTTTCCAGGCGTTGACCACGGATTTGGGCATAAAAACCATCTTCAGCTAAATCGGCACCCACGAGTGATTTGTAAGTTTTATTCTCGCCAATTTCACCTGTTATAAATGCACCTGATTGTTCAGGTGTTTTAGAAATCATATGAATGACGCCGCCAATGGCATCTGTACCATATAAAACTGATGCTGGACCCTTCAGAATTTCAATTTGCTTGATATCGGTAGTATCAATAAAAGGGAGAGAAGCTGAACTGCTTAAAGCAGTATTCAATCGCATGCCATCACGCAGAACGAGTGTATGTGACGAGCTTGTGCCTCGCATAAAAATAGAGGATTGTTGTCCATAACCGCCTAGTTGAGCGACGTTTAAAGCAGCCTCTTTTTTCAATAAGTTTGGCAATGAAGCAATAGAGGATTGCTCAAGAGTCGCAGGTTCAATCACTGAAATTCGCGCAGGTACATTTTCAATGTTTTCTGCAGAGCGAGTTGCCGTGACTACAATGGTATCTAAAGAGGCTTTTGCAACTTTTTGCTCGGCGGCATGAACAGATGAAGTAAAACCCAACGCAAGTGCGATCGCACCTACCAAGGCAGCAGGCTGAAATGGAATAGACATGAGATGTGCTCCATACATTCACTCCCCGTGAATGATTGAGTTAAAGAACACAACAAGCAGGTATCCGGACTTAAATGCAGTATTGAAACTCATACTTACTTATCCACCTTCCCACATATTGATGCAGTGGTGTAAATCCTGAAGATTTATAAAGACAAGCTTTTCATTTTTTACCGTTGCGGGGGCAGTGTTGGATTTGCACCAACTTCCCTAAAGCCTTAAGGCCTTGACTCGTTGCAAATTGTGGCAAGTATAAAGTCTGCTTATGACTTAAACAATCAAGATCAAGAATAATCCGTATGAACTTTACGCAAGATCGATGATTTGCATTACAATAATTCACCTCAATCTCATAGATTACTTGATATCTTGGTAAATCAGAGCCAACACTATATGCGAACCCGTGCCAAAATCTGTGGAATCACCCGAGTTGAAGATGTCCAAGCTGTTGCTAATGCCGGCTGTGATGCCATTGGATTTGTGTTCTATCCACCGAGCCCACGAAGCGTGACTCAGGCACAGGCTGAAATGCTGGTCAAAGCAGTGCCAGCTTATATTCAAGTGGTGGGCTTATTTGTTAATAGTACGGCAGATGACATCCGGGATATTTTAAAAACTGTTCCGCTGGATATTCTGCAGTTTCATGGTGATGAAAGCCCTGAACAATGTCAGGTTATCGCAAAGCAGGTTGGGCGTCGCTGGTATAAAGCGATTCAGGTCAAACCTGATCTGGACGTAGTCGCTGAGATTCAACGTTATCAAACCGCAGGGGCCAGCGCAGTACTGTTAGACGCATGGCATCCTGATTTAAAAGGTGGTACCGGCCACAGCTTTGACTGGAGCACCTTTCCTCAATTAGATATTCCCTTGATCCTGGCTGGGGGCTTAAACCCGGACAATATCGAGCAGGCAATTCACACCACACAGGCTTATGCTGTTGATGTTAGTGGTGGTGTCGAATCCGCAAAAGGTATAAAAGACCAACAACTCATAGAACGCTTTATGCAAGGAGTCCATCGTGGATCAGCAAAGTACTAATCACAACAAGCCCGTGATTGACTATACCCAATTCCCGGATGAGCGTGGACATTTCGGTATCCATGGCGGGCGTTTTGTGTCAGAAACTCTGATGGCGGCTTTACAAGATCTGGAAAAGCTTTATTTCCGCATGAAAGATGATGAACAGTTTCTGGCAGAATTCGACCGTGATCTAGCCTACTACGTAGGTCGTCCTAGTCCTTTATATCATGCTGAGCGATGGTCTAAAGAGTTGGGTGGTGCGCAAATTTACTTAAAGCGTGAAGATCTGAACCATACTGGCTCGCATAAAGTAAACAACACGATTGGTCAGGCTTTACTGGCTAAGCTTTCAGGTAAAAAACGCATTATTGCAGAAACTGGTGCTGGTCAGCACGGCGTGGCGACTGCAACGATCGCAGCACGTTTAGGCCTAGAATGTGTGGTATTCATGGGTGCCGAAGACGTGAAACGTCAGGCGATGAACGTTTATCGTATGCGTTTGCTTGGTGCAACTGTTGTCCCTGTAGAAAGTGGCTCTAAAACATTAAAAGATGCCATGAACGAAGCGATGCGTGACTGGGTTACCAATGTTGACTCAACTTATTATGTGATTGGTACCGTGGCAGGTCCGCACCCATATCCACAATTGGTTCGTGACTTCCAGTCCATTATTGGCCGTGAAGCACGCCGTCAGATTCAGGAACAGGCAGGTCGTCTTCCAGATGCATTGGTCGCTTGTGTGGGTGGTGGTTCTAATGCAATGGGCTTGTTCTATCCATTCCTGAACGATCAGGATGTGAAAATGTATGGTGTTGAAGCTGCAGGTTTAGGGATCGAAACTGGCAAGCACTCTGCACCATTGAATGCGGGTCACGTCGGTGTACTGCATGGTAACCGTACTTATCTGATGTCTGATAAAGAAGGTCAGATCATTGAAACGCATTCAATTTCTGCCGGTCTGGATTATCCGGGTGTAGGACCGGAACACAGCTTCCTGAAAGATATGGAACGCGTGAACTACGTGCCGATCAATGACCAGGAAGCGTTACAAGGTTTCCGTGATCTAACCAAGATCGAAGGAATCATTCCTGCGCTTGAAAGTTCACATGCGATGGCGTATGTCACTAAACTTGCACCAACCATGGACAAGGATCAAATCATTATTGCCACCGTTTCTGGTCGTGGTGATAAAGACTTAATGACTGTTGCCCGTATTGATGGCGTGGAAATGGTTGAGATGTAAAATCTCCCCCGGCCCCTCCTTTCTAAAAGGAGGGAAGGGTGGATTAAGAAAAATCGTATTGAAGCTATTCAGTACGATTTTTTTATTTTTATAGATAAGAAAATTTTTAAAGATGAAGAGGAAGGATCAATCTGGCTGGAAGTGGTATAAAAATTATACAAGTTCTGGATAAAACAGCAAAAAATCAGTTTCTCATTCAGAAAATTAAAATGGTTATTTTAAGCAGAATTGGCCGGAAGAGCTGACGAACGGTTTTAAAAAATTCTTTATCAAATCTCAATAATCGGCATAATAGCTTCAAGCAAAAATAGTTTTTGATTGAGATGGAATGTCTTAATGGATTTAATTCAGGAAAATGGACAACCACGTTACGGACGTTTCAAGGAAATTCCAAAAAGTATTGATTACAATGCGTACCAGTACAAAAATCCCTATGGCGATGTACTGACCGGCTGGCGTAAACAACTAAAATATAAAAAATTTAAATTCTGTAGTATTCAACACGAGCATTATACGATTGGCCTTGCGATTGCGGATATTGCCTGGGCCGGGCACAGTTTTTTCTATATTTATAACCATATTAATAACGAAGTGCAGGAATGGAATGCGATCAATTTCTTCTCGCGCAATACGGTGCTAGATGAACAGCCATTGTTTAATCATAGTTATTTTCACAAATCTCCCTTTCAGATTGATATCCAGCATGCCAATGGGGTGCGTTATATCCATGTGACTAAATACGGTGAAATCAAGCTCAGTGCCCGAATTTTCTGTGCAGGTACAGATCCGCTGAGTATGTGTAGTCCGACCGGAATTAATGGCTGGACCTATACCCAGAAATTGACCACTTTGGGTTGTGAAGGTTATTTCGTAAATAAGCAGGGTGAAACCATCCAGTTTAATGAGCGCACCTTCGCCTCTCTGGATGATACCTGCGGCTTTTTGCGTCCTGAAACTGCCTGGTTCTGGCTATCTTGTAATTTCTGGGATACCAATCGTAACCGTATCGGGATCAATCTCGCTTCCGGTGTCAATGAAAGCTTTGGCAATGAAAACTGTTTGTGGGTAAATGGCAAAATTTATCCTGTAGCAGATGTATTGTTTCAGCAGGAATCTAACGAACGCTGGAACATCCAGTCATTGGATGGCTGTTTGAACCTGAATGTACACACGGGCTGGCGCCGTTATGAAAATCTGAATCTGCGTCTGGTCGGCAGTCAGTTTAGCCAGTGGCAGGCAAAAGTATCAGGCACCATCCGGCAAGATGGTCAGGAGATTGTACTGGTCAATGAATATGGACTTTTAGAACAGCACTATGCCAAGTGGTAACTTATTTCTTGTAGGTTTTGGATTCATAAAAAAGCCTTCAATCTCGAAGGCTTTTGATTTCTAGGTTTAATCTTCTGCAGCTTGCCAGAAGGCTTCTCCTGCCTGAATCGGATCACCGGTTTCTGCCAGCGTTTTTACCCAGACATCATATTGAGCAATCACTGGGTGCTGGGATGGATGGAAATCCTTTTTAAACCAGTCACGATACTGTTTACCCATACGAGTCAAAGTACCCTTTTTACCAAAAAACCAAGGTAAGCCCCGGATATTCATTTGCAAGCGTTGCAGCGGGCTAAAGCCATCATGTTTGAGCATGACATTGGCACGGTAAATGGTAAAACCAAACATCAGCAAAGTCGTGATGAGCAAGGTGTATTGACGCAGCCATTCTGGCGTTTTTGCCACATCTTTCATGACATCAAAAGCCACATCACGATGTTCCATTTCCTCAATCGCATGCCAGGCAAACATGGCACGGACAAAAGGATGGGCATTTCTTAAAGTATCTTTTTGTCCATAAAAAGTTTCAGCCATGAGCGCGGTCAAATGTTCCGCTGCTGCAGTGACTGCAATATTGTACTCAGGCGAACGGTTCTTCAAGTCATAGTTCATCATGTAGTTCAGACGCTGAATAAACTGATCGACCGGCATGCCTTGTTCCCGCATCAGGTTATTCATCTTGTCGTGGGCAATGCCATGCTGGGCTTCCTGACGGATAAAATCAGCTACCCGTTTCTGTAAATCTGGGTCTTTGATCTGGTCGCGGAACAGACGCACACTCTGAATGAAATAACGTTCACCGTCTGGAAAGGTCAGACTCAGTGCATCAAACATACGGGTCAGGAATGGATCGCCACTAAACCAGTAGCGTGGAATTTCACTCAGCTTAAAATCAAGATTACTACGTACCACAGGCTGTATGGAAGATTTTAAAGGTGCGTTCATCTGCTTTCATTCTTTTTCTGGAGATGCTGACAGTATGTTCAGAATTGCACAAATTGTTTTGACAGATATGGCCAATTTTTATACATTTTACGCCAGAGAAAAATAAAATATACATTCGCAGCGGAGACAGGGACGCGCTCATGCAGGACATCAAAATCTCCAATGGTTATATCCAGCTATGGGCCACCTATTTGCGTAGCTTAAATATAGAACCTTTAACCGCAGAGTTTCTTGCAGATCTACGACCTCAGCTCATTGGACTGATTGATCAGCCTTTTGATGCACAAGTTCCGCTGGATTTTCTCAATAGCATCCTGTTAAGAACCCAAAAACAGCTAGCGTGTCCACAGTTAATTTTTGAAATTGTGCAATGTATTCGGCCAGAACATTTTGGTGTGCTGGGCTATATGGTATCCAAAAGCAGCAGTATTCCTGAGATCATCGGCTACATCATGCGTTTTCAGCGACTGGTCATTGATGGGAGTGAATTTGTCCCATTGCAACTAAGACAGCATGCACAAAGTATTGAATTATATTGGATCTATCAGGATAAGCGTTATAACCTGCTGAATGAGCTGACCATCGCAGCCATGGTGCAATTGGGACGTTTTATTTTGCAGAATCATCCTTTGCTCTTGCGGCGGGTGCGTTTTGCCCATGCTCCTGAAATTGCCCGCATTCATTATCAAAAATTCTATGCTGCAGAAGTACAGTTTTCACAGCAGGATTATGGCTTTGAACTGGATATACAGGGACTGAACCTGAAATCGGAACAGGCCGATCCCATGCTATTACAGTTATTGATTCGTCAGGCTGAAGAAGCGATTGCAGCTAAACCACCCGTGGAAAGTATTTTGACTCAGGCCCAAAAAGTGGTTGCGGAGCATTTAAGAAGCAGACAGCAGGCCATTAAAATTGAACAGCTGGCCGAGCAACTGTTTGTATCGACCCGCACTTTGCAACGTCAGCTAAATGAGCAAGGCAGTTCTTTTAAAAAACTGTTGGAACATGAAAGAATCAGGCGCTGTGAAAGCTTATTGCATCAGCCCCTAAGCCTGACCGAGATTGCCCAGCAACTAGACTATTCTGACCAGTCGGCTTTGGCCCGTGCTTATAAGGCGGCAACAGGCCGGACGTTATTGCAATATAGAAAACAATTAAAACAGGATCAGGCATAAAAAAACGGCCATCATTGGCCGCTTTATCTCATGACTTAATTTAAGCTGTTTTTAATTTAGGGTATCGGAAAGCAATCGCGATCACTGCAAAGATTGCCAGAATCCAGCAATAATACACGCCCCCGATTAGCTCGACTGGAGAAAGTTTGGCAATTGAACAAGCCAGTAATAATTGTGCGCCATAAGGAATCAGCCCCTGTACCACACAGGAGAAAATATCCATCAGGGCGGCGGCACGTTTTGGATCAACCCCGTATTCTTTCGCCACTTCACGGGCCATATCACCAGCCAGAATAATCGCGACAGTGTTATTTGCTACAAACAGATTGGAAAATACCACCAGAAAGCTGATTCCAATTTCACCGGCCCGCTGACGACCTACTTTAAATAAGCGAGTCAGCGCGTAGATGCGTTCGATCAGCCAGCGTAAACCACCTTCACGTTGCATGATCGCAGACAGGCCACCCAGGAACATGGATAACAATGCCACTTCAAACATGCCGACAAAGCCGTCATAAATAGAATTATTCAGCTTGAGGATATTGAAATCTGGCGTAACAAATAGCCCAAATAAACCCGATAACACGACACCGATGGTTAAAACAGCCAGAACATGCAGACGGCTAAAAGCCAATAAAAACACCGCAATATAAGGCAGGACCAGGATCCAGTTAAAGTCCTTGTATTCCACCGGGCTGGAACCGCCAGCATTGAAGATATAGATCAAAATCGTGACGATGGAAGCTGGCACAGCAATCCAGACATTGACTCTGAACTTGTCACGTAACTGAACTTTCTGGCTGCTGGTTGCAGCGATGGTAGTATCCGAAATCATCGACAGGTTATCACCGAACATTGCCCCACCGACCACGGCGCCGATCGCATAAACCACCGGAATCTCGGTCACTTGTGCAAAGCCAAAGGCAATGGGTGCACAGGCGGCAATGGTTCCCATAGAGGTACCCATCGCCGTCGCAATAAATGCCGAAATCACAAACAGCATCGGTAAGACAAAACTCGGAGGAATAACGGACAGGCCCATTTGTACAGTAGCATCAACACTACCAATCGCACTGCTGACACTAGCAAAAGCACCGGCTAGCATAAACACCATGAACATCAGAATCAGGTTGGGATGGCTGGCACCTTTCAGAAATTCTTCAATACCCTGGTTGAGTTTGCCGCGATACACTAATGCAGCCAAGATAATCGCGGGCAGGGCGGCAACAGGTGCTTTAATCTGATAAAACGCAAATTCAGTTCCGATCAGAGAATGATAGATCCCGCTACCTAAAAAGATGGTTAAAAATACAATAAGCGGCAACAGTGCAATGGCGCGTGCCTGCACTGTACCTTCAGAGTCAGTCTGCATAGGAGATAAAAAAATAAGAGAATGGGGCTAGTATAAAACAGGTTTTGCAATTTCAGAAAACTTTAAATGAATGCGCTAACACCTGCATTTTTATTAATTTTTCCATGATAAAAATAAGTTTATCTAAATATTCAACATTTTAGGGAATGCCAAAATTAGGCATCTTTGATCATTGAGAAAAAAATCAAAATAATCGTAAATAGATCCCTTCGGGTTGTTCTGAAATCCTCGCACAGGAAATGAAATGCCAGAGGTCGATGTTGCACACTGTTCAATGTACAAAAAATAGCGTTACAATGCGATGTCTTGTATTTCTACATAGTCAATGTCTCAAGTTTGAAACACCTTAAGGAAAGCTCAGCCCTATGTCACGTTTAGCCACACGATTTGGACAACTTAAATCTCAACAGCGTAAAGCTTTAGTTTCTTATGTTATGGCTGGTGACCCGCATCCAGAGGTAACCGTACCTTTGCTGCACCAGATGGTGGACGCTGGCGTCGACGTGATTGAACTGGGTCTCCCTTTCTCAGATCCAATGGCAGATGGTCCGGTGATTGCTCTGGCTGCTGAACGCGCGCTGGCCGGTGGCACTAATACCCTAGATGCACTGCACATGGTGAAAGAATTTCGCTTGAAAGACCGCGAAACACCAGTGGTACTCATGGGTTATCTCAATCCGGTTGAAGTCATTGGCTATGAAAAGTTTGTGGCTTATGCCTATGAATGCGGTGTCGACGGCGTGCTTCTGGTCGATCTTCCTCCTGAAGAAGCTCAAGATTTGGGGCAGGTGCTGGAAAAATATGAAATGGATCAGATTTTCCTGTTGGCTCCGACCTCAACTGATGAGCGTATTCAGCATGTAGTGAAACAGGCCAGTGGCTTTATTTACTATGTGTCGTTGAAAGGTGTGACGGGTGCTGCAACATTAGATGTATCTGAAGCAGCTGCACGTATTCAGAAAATTAAGGCAGAGACAGATGTTCCTGTAGGCGTGGGTTTTGGTATCAGTGATGCTGCATCTGCGAAAGCGATGGGTGTTGCTGCCGATGCAGTTATTGTGGGAAGTGCGTTTGTAAAACAGTTTGCAACCCTCGCGCCAGAACAAGCCGTTATTGCGACGGTGAATAAAGTCAAGGAGCTTCGAGCAGCGCTCGATGAGTTATAGTATGAGTCAACAAGTGAAATCAGGCAAAATTCTGAGCCCATCGACCCCATGGACGGAGCGTATTGTTCCGGGCATTCATGTACCTGATGAGCAAACCACCCTAAAAGCGACATTCACAGAGCCAACAATTGAGTGCCCTGAATGTCATGCTTTGGTGACACGTACTGCAATGTCATTTAATGCTTATGTTTGTCCACAATGCGATGAACATCTGAAAATGAAAGCACGTGACCGTCTGAACTGGTTCTTTGATCAGGTACAGACTGAAATGGGTCAGGAATTTACGGCCAAAGATCCACTGAAATTTGTCGACAGCAAAGCTTATCCTGAGCGTATGTCGGAAGCACAAAAGAAAACGGGTGAAACTGAAGCACTGATCGTGATGCAAGGTCTGCTGAAAGGCGTGCCAATGATTGCAACCGCATTTGAATTTGATTTCATGGGCGGCTCTATGGGCACCGTAGTGGGTGACCGTTTTGTGCAGGCAGCAGAGCGTGCGATTGAAACACATCAGCCTCTGATCTGTTTTGCAGCTTCTGGTGGTGCACGTATGCAGGAAGGCATGCTGTCTTTGATGCAAATGGCACGTACTTCAGCAGCGATTCAGCGTTTGAAAGAAGCAGGTCTGCCTTATGTGGTGGTATTGACCCACCCAGTTTATGGTGGTGTAACTGCGTCTTTAGCCATGCTGGGTGATGTGCATCTGGCTGAACCGAAAGCCATGATCGGCTTTGCGGGTAAGCGTGTGATCGAACAGACCGTGCGTGAAAAACTGGACGAGCCGTTCCAGCGTGCTGAATATTTGCTTGATCATGGTGTAATCGATCAGATTGTTCACCGTCATGCATTACGTGATACAGTTTATCGTATTATCACGAAATTGATGAACCTGCCTTGAACACAGCACCATTAGCAACTGATTCACTTGATACATGGCTCGATTATTGGAGCCATGTTCACGTTACGGGGATTGATTTAGGCCTGGAACGTGTTATTCCTGTGGCTGAAAAGCTGGGCGTGATCAATCCGGAGGCTAAAGTCCTGACGGTTGCCGGAACCAATGGTAAAGGTTCAACGACCACGACTCTGGCTGCCATTCTCAATGCTCAGGGTTTTAAGGTCGGACTGTATCAGTCTCCTCATGTATATCGTTTTAATGAACGGGTGAAATTACGTGGGGTTGAAGTCGAAGACCAGTTGCTGATTGATGCTTTTGTTGAAGTCGATCGGGCACGTCGCGAATGCGATTTAAGCCTGTCATTCTTTGAAGCAACCACACTTGCTGCATTTGTGATTTTTAAACATGAACTGTGTAATGTGTGGGTGCTGGAAGTCGGATTGGGTGGCCGTCTGGATGTCGTGAATGTGGTTAATCCGGATGTTGCAGTCATCACCAATATCGGACTGGATCATACCGACTGGCTCGGTGATACCATTGAAAAAATTGCTTTTGAAAAAGCTGGTATTATCCGTCCGAATATTCCCGTGATATTTGGTGGTCAGCAAGATATTCCGCAAGCCATTCTGGATAAAGCTGCTGAATGCAATGCGCCGTTGTATGCTATCAACCGTGATTATTTCTATGAAGCCTTTGAAGATGGCAAAACCTGGGCTTTTGCATCGTCGGGTACGACTTTAAAATTGCCAACAGGTTCACTGGCGCTGGATAATATTTCGACAGCGGTTGCAGCGATCTTGCTGAGTGGTTTGGAAGTCAACCAGACAGCGATTGCGGAAGGAATTCAGGCAGCTAAATTGCCGGGACGTTTTGAAGTCCGAGAAATTCAGAATAAGACCGTAATTTTTGATGCCGGACATAACCCGCATGGGGTAGAGTTCCTGTTAAAACAATTACGCAATTATTTAAATTACAACAAGAAATATAAAGAAGTCATTTGTGTATTTTCCATGCTGGCAGATAAAGATATAAATTCTGTCGTCAAGTTGTTGAAAGACACTGTTCATTTGTGGAAAATTGCACCATTATCTGTGCCACGTGCGGCAGAGGTCACACTTTTGACTGATGCATTGCAAGGTGAATTGATAGAACAATTTGACAATGTAAAATTAGCTTTTAAATCAGCGCTGGATGAAACAGAGAATAATCAGCTGATTTTGGTATGTGGATCATTTCATACCTTAGAAGCGGTATGGGAGTATTTGGAAGAATGTCAATGAATAACAAACAACGCTGGATGGGTGGCGTTGTTTTACTAGGTGGTGGTGTTTTATTGGCAGCATTACTCCTGAAAGGCCAAAATGAAATTCATCAGGATCGTCAGCAAAACCCGGCACTGGCTGCAGAAGTAGAATCAAAAGATACAGTCAACAATTCATTAGGTTCTTTAACAGTCGATGTGGAAACAGAAAAACGTCTGCTGGAACAGCAGCGTCGTGACCGCGAAAAAGCAGTGGCTGAACAGGAAGCCCGTGCAGCTGAATTTTTAGCCATGCAACAGCAGGCTGAGGCAGATGCAGCACGTCGTGCGGCTGAAGAATATGCTGCTTTGAATGCCCATCGTATGGGACAGCAAAGTTCAGACAATATTCCACCTGAGCTGGCAGAAGATGAACAGACGAAGCAAAAACGTCTGGCTGAAGACAAGGCTGCTACACAAAAAAAGTTAGAACAGCAGAAACTTGAGCAGCAAAAAGCCCAAACTTCAGCTGATACTGCCAAGAAACAGGCAGAGCAGAAGGCTGCAGAAGAAAAACGTAAGCTAGAAGAGAAACGTAAAGCTGAAGAAGCGCATAAGGCAGCTGAAGCAAAACGTAAGGCCGAGGAAGAGCACAAAGCGGCTGAAAAGAAAAAAGAAGCTGAGCATAAAGCTGCTGAAGAAAAACGTAAGGCAGAAGAAAAACGTAAGGCAGAAGAAAAGCGCAAAGCTGAAGAGAAACATAAAGCAGAAGAGGCCAAGAAAAAGGCTGAAGCTGAAAAAGCCCGTAAACTTCTTGAAGGTGAAAGTGATAAACAGTGGATGGTGCAGGTGGCATTGGCTGCCAATGAAGCCAATGCTGATGCCATTGCGGCCAAACTGCGAGCCAAAGGCTACAAGGTCACCAAGAGCCAGACATCTAAAGGTGTGCGTATCATGGTCGGTCCATCTAAAGACCGTGAAACAGCAGATGCACTGCGTAAGAAAATCGCGTCTGATGCCAGCCTGAACATGAAATCAGCCTGGGTGAATGACTGGGTGCCGCTAGATAAGCGTTAATTCTCTTACTTAACCGAAGTTTCTGTAGATGGATTCGTGAGTTGCTCGCGAATCCATCTTACATTTTCAGGGATAAATAATTTTTCAATATTGCGCCAAATGGAATGAAAGCCATAACCGCCATGCTTCATTTCCCGTACTGCGTCTTCAATGCGCCAGTTCTGGAAAATAATCCGGTACATGGCCACACTGGCACCGGTACGGTCTGAACCATGATAACAGTGTAAAAGTATTTTTTCATTATTTTGCCGTGCCTGTTGAATCAACTGCATTACGTTCAGTAAATCCTCGCGATTCATAGCCCAGGTATGAATGGGAACATGTTTAAGCTTGAGGTCTTCATTTGACAAAATATCCGTATCTTTATCGCGTGAACGCAGGTTGATCACCACATTAATGGCATATCGTTTTAATAAGGGCGTCAGTTCATCGCTCGGCTGTTCACTCCGGTAAAGTTCATCGCTAATCTGATAAAAATTATGTTCTTCATGCAGTCCCTGTCCCCAGTGCATTGGGCGTTCCTGTTCAGGCAGCGCTGGAGTACAGCCAGATAAAACAAACGCGGAAACCAGAAGAAGTACATAATTATTTTTCATTGCGCGTTAAACCCTCTTTTTAATCATTCTCTTCAACAGCATATCGGCTTTTGCAAAAAAAAGCCTGTCCGAAGACAGGCTTGATGGGAAAAGTTCGAAAACCCGGCTCGTCGGTGGGTATCAAACTAAACATGAAAATGATGGTTGATGCATGACAATCTTCATTTTCATGGTGGAGAGTTGATTGCAGTTTTTTAATATTCCTTAGATTAGCATTTGAAGTGCAACACCATGTTGTTGCCATAATACCTGACTCGGACTTTTAAAGCCGAGTCTTTTTCTTGGACGATGATTCAAGCGTTGAGTAATTTCTGCAATATATGCATCCGT